>CAKKRM010000199.1 GCA_919902735.1 Anaerolineales bacterium
CCACGGCGAGGCGGGCGCGCAGGGCAATGCCTTCGGGGGTGATGATGTAACGCAGCTTCTTGCGCTCTGCACGCGAGACTTTGACCGCGCCTTTGGCGATGAGCCGCTTTAAATGCCAATTGACCGTGCCCACCGCCACGCCCAATTGCGTGGCAAGCGTGGACTGGTTGACATCGGGGTCGCTCTCGATTCGTTCGAGCAGGGAAAGTTCGCGGAGTTCGTCGTTTGTTGATTCCATGGTTACAATTCAATCCAAAATTCAGTGACTGAATTATAACCCCGTTTTTTGATTCACGATTTACGATTTTTGATTTACGATTCCCAACCTGTAACTTGTAACATTCAAACTTTCCAACCTTAATATTCAGGTAAAATCATCCCGCCATGAATGTAAACCCGCCTTTTGATGCAGCAGGCGTTGCATATCAACGCACCCGCAGCGCGCACTGGAATCAGGTTGCAAAAAAACGCGACCACTGGCGCGGACTGGGTCTCTGGTATCACCGCCGATTAAACGACATCTACAAATTTCTCGTCAACCCAAACCAGCGCATCCTCGAAATCGGCTGCGGAACGGGCAGTTTAATTGCACACCTGAAACCCTCCCACGGCGTCGGCGTGGATTTCTCCCCCGAAATGATCGCCCGCGCCAAGCAACGCCACCCTGAGATCGAATATCATCAACTGGATGCGCACGACCTCTCCAGCCTCGAAGGCGCCTTCGATGTCATCATCTTCTCAGACACCGTCAACGACCTGTGGGATGTCCAGCGCGCGCTCGAAGGAGTCAAAAAATTCTGCACACCGCAGACCCGTCTCATCCTGAATTTTTACAACCACCTTTGGCAGTTGCCGCTCAACATCGCGCAAAGCCTCAACCTCGCCGCGCCCATGCTCAGCCAAAACTGGCTCACCCCCGAAGATGTAAATAACATGCTGCGCCTCGCTGGCTTTGAAAGCATCCGCACCCTATGCGAGGTTTTATGGCCCCTCCCTCTCGGCGGCTTCGCAGACCGCTATCTCGTTAAACTCTGGCCCTTCCACAGTTTTGGCTTATCCAATTTTGTGATCGCACGCCCCGCCCCCCAGCCAGTTAAAGAACCGAGCGTTTCCGTTGTCGTCGCCGCGCGCAACGAAGCAGGCAACATCAGATCCATTTTCGAACGCCTGCCCAAAATGGGATCGAGAACCGAACTCATCTTCGTCGAAGGACATTCGCGTGACAACACCTTTCAAACCATTGCGGACGAAATTCCGCTTCACCCCCTAACCCCCAGCCTGCTCCTGCGCCAACCGGGCATTGGCAAAGCGGACGCAATTCGACTCGGCTTCGAGAAAGCCTCCGGCGACATCCTCATGATCCTCGACGCAGACCTCACCGTCCCGCCCGAAGACCTGCCGCGTTTCTACGAAGCCATCACCACAGGCAAAGGCGAATTCATCAACGGCGTGCGTCTCGTCTACCCGATGGAAAAAGAAGCCATGCGCACCCTGAACTTCATCGGCAACAAATTATTCAGCATGGCCTTCTCATGGATGCTCGGCCAGCCCATCAAAGACACCCTCTGCGGCACAAAAGTAATGTGGAAAAAAGACTACGAACAGATCGCCGCCAACCGCTCCTACTTCGGCGACTTCGACCCCTTCGGCGATTTCGACCTGATCTTCGGCGCGGCCAAACTCAACCGCAAAATTATTGATCTCCCCATCCGCTACCGCGAACGTACCTACGGCGCCACCAACATCTCCCGCTGGAGACACGGCATTCTACTATTTCGAATGGTCGCATTCGCCGCGAGACGGATCAAGTTTGTATAACACCCAATTACCAACGGAAGAACTCTTTGCCGAAAATTTTAACGCCAAGCCGCAAAGACGCGAAGTTTTATTTCCCTTTGGGCCTTCGCGTCTTTGCGTTAGATGTTTTGGGCAAGTATCCCACCCTGCAGAGCGGAATGCGTAAGGTGAGTTAGTAACTCACCTTACGCAATTAACCGCAAAGAACACAGAGTTCTTTGAGCTTTTTCTCGTGATTTCTCTGTGAACTCTGTGGCAAATTTGCAGGGTGCGTAAGATGAGTGAATGAGTAAAACCTAAATCAAGGAATATCCATGCCCCCAAAACTAAAACTGCTCCCCGCCGAAAAATACAAAGGCGTCAACGATCTCGACCCTATCAAATATTATTACTGGCCCGTCTTCGGAAAAATGTACCGCCGCCGCGTGGAACTGGCCCTGGGCGAATGCTCAGGCGGCGAGCGCATCCTCGAGGTTGGTTTTGGAACCGGGCTCGCCTTCCTCAACCTGCACGACAACTACAAGCAAATCCACGGCATAGACCTGACCGCCGATATCGAAGCCGTCCAATCCGTGTTCGAGCCAATGGGCATTCCGCTCTTCCTCAAAAACGGCGACGTGCTGGATATGCCCTATTATGAAGACAACACCTTCGACACGGTACTGATGATCAGCATATTGGAGCACCTAAAGCCGCTCGAGCTGGAGCAGGCCTTCGCGGAGGTGAAGCGCATCCTCAAGCCCGGCGGACAGATGGTGTACGGAACTCCCGTCGAAAAACCGTTCATGGTCTTCATGTTCAAAATGCTGGGGCACAACATCCGCGACGAGCATTTTTCCACAGAAAAAGAGATCGCCGCCGCCGCGCACAAGGTTTTCGCCAAAGGGAAGGTAATCGAAATGAAAAGTACACCGCCCATTGCAGGCACGGTGTACACGGTTGGAAATTTTATAAAATGATAAAGTGACCGTCACTTTATCAACGCACTCTCTCGTAAATCCGTATCTGCGGGTTGACCGCAGAAATGAAAACATGCGGCAAATAGGGGGGCAAATCGTAAGTAAATTCCCTTATCAACTCGAAGGACGCAGCCTCGCCTGCCAGCAATCGCTTGAAGAAATCACATTCCACAAGATTGGTCTCGCAAACCGATTCGGTGTAAAAGCGGTTATAGGTATAACTGTCGATCAAAAAATAATCGGTGTCGCGCTCCAGCAATCCCTGCCCGCCCAGGTTGTATTCGTAACGTCCGCCCGTGGGTACAATGTCCGCCGGGTACTTCACAAAGTAGATCGGGTAGTTATGCGCCCGCTCGAATTGCTTTTTGTTCACAAGCGGGGGATACAACGTATATTCAAGGCTTTGCCCATACCCGCGCATCGACTCAATATATTCACCCGCAGGGATGCGTGCATCGTTCGCGAACAGCAGGGCAATGCTCACCAGACGCAGCCCTGAATAAGCCAGGCCGAAAACCAACAGCGTAAGAACAGCCCAATGGACAGCGGCCAGCTTCCGTCTTGAAGCGAGGCGTAGAACTTCATCCATAAATAACGCGCCAAGAATCGCCAGAAACGGCACAAAGGGAATAAAGTACCGTTCGATGTAATTGATGGATACCAGGAACGGCAAATCGAAGATCAACACAGCCGCCATGAAGACGCCCACACCCTGCGCCTGTTTGCCTTCAAAAGAACCCCTCCCCATTTTCCACAGGATGAGCCGCCCCGCAAACCAAAGGAAAGCGAAGATAAACAGATAATACGCGAAGATTCCCACCGCGCTTTTGAACACCCCCCATTGACCGAACAGCCCAATCGCCGCGCTGGAATTGAATCCATACTGCGGATAATTCCGCAGGGAGGGAATCACATTCATAAAATAATACACGGGGGCAAACAAGGCCTTCGGCGTGCCCAGCCCATATCCCAAATAGGAAATCAGGCCGCCCAAAACAAGGCTGCCAAACATGGCAAGCCAGCGGGCTGCAATCTCGCGCCAGTTTACGATCAAATACACCGCCACAGGCAGAAGAATGAGACTCCCACCCGTGTACTTGCTCGAAGCCGCCAACCCCACCGAAAAGAAGCAAGCATACAACCACAACCTTGAATTGGTATATTGATACTTGATCACAAAATACACACAAAGGATGGCAAACAACTGCAAATAAAGATCGTTATGGGCAAAGCGTCCATTTGCCGCCGCCACACCGCTGGCAACGTAAAACAAGCCAGCCAATGCCGAGATGCGTTTGTTCGCGCCGATCATGCGCGCAGTGGAGTAAACCAAAGCGCCGGCTAATGCTCCAAGTAAACAGGAAAACGAACGCGCCGCCACGATGAACGCAAAGCTCGAACGCCCCGTTCCATACACAAGCGAACCAATGACGTACATCACGTACTTGGGCAACGAAGGATAATTGAAGTCCGGTTCGGTTACATCGAAGATCATTTCCCCGCGCAGGGCGCTGTCCACGCGCCAAACCAATTCATCCGGGTTCCACAACGCAGGCGCGCCCCAACTCACCCCCGGCAGGGAAACCGCAAAGAACAGCAAAAAAATAAAAAGCGGTATCGAAAATTCATACCGCGAAAAAAATGAATTCAACTTATTTTGCATCCGAAAAGCTCCGCGCTATTTTGGCTGGCTCGCGATCACATGGATCAACGTCACCGCATCCACAGCCTCATCCCCCGTTTTGAACTCCGCGCGAATCTGCGCCCTCGCCCCGCGAAATTCACCCGTCAACCGCTCCAACACCGTGATTTCCACTTTCGCAAAATTTGCATCAAAGATACGCCGATAATCGCCCAATCGAAAACGGTTCAAATTACTGGTGGGGTTCAGGAGTTTTTTCCACACGCTTTCAGAATACTTCAACATCTCGAACGGATAATTAAAATAATGATCGCGCAAATCCACAAAATGCAAATGCACGCCCTGCGGCGCGGTCAATTTCGCCAGCGCATTTGTGATGCCGGCCACGTCATCCAAATGCTCAAAGACCGAAGTGCTGAGGATGACATCCACCTGCGCGGCCTGCTTCTGGATTTGCCCCTCGCGGATATCTCCATGCAGCAGCGTGATGAATTCGCTTCGCGGCCTAACCCCAGCCTGCTCGAGTTTCAGATAGTCTTCATACGCTGGCAGTAATTCCCGGTTGCGCTCGTCATCCAGCAAAACAAAGTGATCGCACAACACCACATGCGCCGCGCCGCGCTTCAGCAGATCCACACCCACTGCAAAACGGCCACCATACCCAAAGACCAGAACCCGCTTCCCGTTAATAGACCGGCCACAGGCTGTCAACACATCTAGATATTGTTTGACCGCCGCGGATGGATCGCTCGACTCCAAACCAGGGCGGATAATCCACCTGCGTTTCAAAAGAAAGCGGGCTGCATTTTCAGGCACAAAATGGCGGACAAGACGGAGAAAAAAATACTTGAAATTCACAAAGATTTCCTTATGGCAGTTGGGCAGGGCAATTTGTCGGTTGATGTTTTGGCACAAGCAATTGCACGCCAACTTCCTTCAGGGTAATTTTTGGCTCATAGTAACACAAGAGCGGGTTGGAGACCCACTTTACCCAGGCATTATTCTCTTCGCCAAATTGATAGGAACTGTCTTTAATGGGAGACCGCAGGGGTTCAGAAATAATCAATGCAAACCGCTGCACAGAAATATCCAGATAAAAATTTTCGAAGTACGCAGAATTCGAACTTAATGCCTCATCCATTAAAAATTTCTTTTCATACTCGGCCACAAGAGGTACATTGGTAATGAAGCCAAACGTCAGCAATTGCCGTTGATCCAGGAAGAGCACCTCACCGCCCTGGGATTGCGCGAGCGCCACTTCGGCGCGTATGGTTTTTAGGGCCGCATCTGTCACGGCCTGGGTCGGGTACATGTCCAGGGATTTTTCAGTTGGCGCATCTGTCAATATCATAAGCCACGATGCATCTTCACCGAAATTATGGGAACGCATTACTTCCACTGACCGAAGCCCTGGCAGGGTTAAAGATAATACAAGCGCGAGTTTTATCCAAAAGGGAAAGGCGTCGATTTTTGCAAACCACTCTTCCGTGTTTCTCCTCCATGCAATTGCCATGGTGAACACAAGGCCGATCAAAAACATATCCATGTTATGCAAGTCGCCGCCGCCGCCTATTTTTGTGCTCACAACCAATCCGACCATAAGGAAAGCGAGCAAAGGGAGTGTAATTGCCAATGCCTGCCACATATTCAAAGCCCATTTTTTACGAACGGCCAGATGGAATAATATAACGATCAAAGGCAATGTGGCAATCGATAAACCGGCAAGAATCCCTGTGCCATAAGTCGCATTGGGGAACAGGCGATACCAGAGCAGGGGCTGATCAGAAACGATTGACGCGATATCACCGACGGAAACCGCCGTCCCTGCGCTTGCGTTGCTTGCAAAAAAATCTACAATTTTAGGAACAACGTATCCACCCACTGCGCCAGCCAGACTCAATAAAATTGCGCGAATCCACGAATTGCGATCCAGCTTCTTATTTTGCAAAACCGCGCCTGCCAGTTCGAGCATACCAATCCACATGCCCGGGGCAAACAGCCAGGTAAAACGGCTTTGTTCGGCTGCATACCCTGTCAGCGTGATAAGAGGAAGCGCAAGCCAAAGCGGCCGCTGCCAGATTAAAGCAACCGCCGCCGCGCAAAAAACAAGGGGCGGATGAATCGGTCCCTGCTTCAGAAAGATCAAAACCCACAAAGCAGCCAACAGCCACATCTTCTTATCGGAACGGATAAAACGAAAGATTGCAATACCAAGTAAAAGATAGGGAATAAGCACGGTTAATGCAATCCAGAAGCGTTCCATACCAATCGTAACGCCAGGGAATATAAAAGGCAGGCCGCCTATAAATTTCCTGCCAATATCCAATAGCACAACAATTTCGCGGTCGGCAGGGTAATCATACAAATGCCTGCCAAACAGGATCGAATAATCCCACATGCGATTGCCTTCAGACCAGCCCAGCGAAAAGGGATAATCCGTCACATTCATAAAGGGTTCCATAATGACAAACAAGCTGGAGGTTAAAAGAATTGCGGCAACAAACTCATTCCAACTGAACAAGGCGTTTCCCCGTTTCATAAAGAAGGCAAGCGTTAAGACCACAAAAAACCATATTAATACGCGCATATAAATATCGTTGAAAACCAATCCCCATGGCGTATATTGAAAAAACCACACAGGCGCTATAAAAACCAGCAAGGCGGCAAGCCAGCGCATATATCCCATTCGTTCACGAAAGGCAGTCATCCTGTCAAAAAGGGATTGAAATCTTTCCTGCCGCCACAACAAAAAGATTGCAAGAACGATAGCGCACACACCAACTGCCATGTAAACAAGAAATGCCGCTCCCCATTTTAGGGAATACTCACCCCGCCATGTTCCCGTTCCCCAGGCAATGTTCTGGAATCCAAAACAGGATTTAACGATGAGGTAGATAAAAATAATCAATATCGAAAATCTGTCGAAATTTTTCTTCATCGACGCACTCCAAAGGGCGGTTGATTAATCCAGGCCAGCTTCACAAAAAAATACAGCTTAACATGTTATTTTTTTACACAGGTTGTTTGCGCAAGAACATCAGCCTCAAGCGGCAATCACTTAGCCTTTCCTGATGAACGGTTCTGGAGAAATGGATAGAGAGGCAAGTATATTAATATTACCAAATTAGTTAAATAAAAAAGCAGGCGCATACCTACCAAAACTGTCGCTAATTGCCCCTGGGGAAAGCCAAATAATTTGAAGAAATATAAAGAAGCAACTTCACTAAGCCCCAGGCCGCCAAATACCTGGACGGGAATAATTGAAAGCAATTGAAGCATGGAACTTACAAAGACAACCACCCACATCGTAACTGGAAGGTTGAAAGTGTGTAAGGAACTATAGGTCCAGGTAAAGGTGAGGATTAAATATATACAGGAGAGTCCGCTGGCGGTCAACATGATGCGGATCACATCCTTTTGCTCGAAGTCAGCCAGCGCGCCTGCAAACTCAAGCAGGCGTTGGGTCAGTCGAAATTTCAGCAAACCGGTTCGTTCAAGGATACCGCGCAGAATACCAACAAATTTACGACGTAGAAGAACTGTCGCTCCAAAAACAGCCAGGCCAGCGCCGATCAAGACGATCAAAAATAGAACGAGATTGTGAACAGCCTCAACCTGACCCCAAACGAACAACAGGGAGATAATCAACCCAAGCCAGATCGCAATTAAGTCCCCGACTTTTGTAATTATGAAAACAGAAGCGCTCCGTCTCACTTTGATGCCTTGTTCAGCCCTTAATGCGGTCAAGTAAGCAGCGATGCCCGCACTGGATGCGACAAAATTTGAGACTGCATTCTGTAAGATCACCACACTCAAGATTTGCAAATAAGGGAAATCGGTATCAAACAGCACATGATATTGCCAGGCTTTTAGCATGGAAAGCAGGAGGAACAAAACGAAAGTTGCCCACAGCCAGATCCAGGAGACTTGAGCGGCAAGTCCCGACAATTCGGATAGACTGGTCTTGGAAAGCAAAAAAACAGCCAAGCTCAGCCCTAAAACTATTTTGGCAATCAACCAGATCGAGTTTTTTTTCAGTTCTGGCGAGGTGGGGGGGATTGGAATCTCCATAAATATTTACCCCCCTGAAGTCAGGGAGGAATAAATTCGTGAATACGAAGCAACCATCTGATTTACAGAAAAGGCGCTCTGAGCTACTGATGCTGAATACCGAGATCTTTTCTCATAATAAATACCATCTATCACAAGCTTTTTAAGCTCTGTCGCTAAAACATCCTGTGAAGTTGAATTAAAGAATATAGGGTCGGAGCCGCTCCATTCAGTGTCCATTTGTAATGAAACAACCGGAACTCCCATGGAAGCCGCTTGTAATCCCGCGATCCCAACCAAATCCTCGATTCCTGCAATCAGAAAAGCCCTGGCAATTGAGCAGGGCAATTTAATATCATCCATATATCCTGTAAACTTAACATGGTTACCCAAGTCCAATGAGCGAACCAAATCCTCGGCACGCTGTCTGTCAGGGCCATCTCCAACCAATAAATATATAAATGGTTTGTTGTAAATCTCCCTAAACCGATCAATCACCATCAACAGATCCAAAACTTTTTTCTGTTGCTGTTGCAAACGCATAACACTTAGAATAACAGGGATATTCCCATATGTGTTTTTATACTCATCCACCTCGCTTTGACCAGGCAAATCCAAAGGCAACACACCAAAAGGAATATAATCAATAAAATTTTCAGGCATTCTATTTCGTAATATTTTCAAATCTTTTCGTCTTAATTCAACTATCAGACCGTCATTTTTTTTCCAGAACACAAAAAAAAGGTTTCGCTCCCAGGGAAGCAATGAAACCAGGTCAGAGTGAAAAGTTTCAATATATTTAGGTGCAGGTTTCCGACTCAGGGGTTGAAAAACCAGGCAAATCCAAGAAAAAAACGAGGCCAATAGCAGATTACTATGAGCAATATGATATCGGGCCATTCTGCCGCTAATGGTCCACCACATAGCAAACAATGGCAGCAAGAATATTGTCAATATCTTTTTAGATGAATTTTCATGGTCGGACGCCAAAGTAAAAGGCAAAATATTCAATAATCCCACACGTGAATCCAACTCAACCAGAACAGACTGGTCTTGTGCTGTATGGTAAAAAATCAACAAATCCACCCTTGCCCCAGCCGCCGCCATTGCATTAGCCAGGTCAAGAACTATACGTTGTGCCCCCCCCTTTCCCATTTTTGAGATGATAAATAAAATTCTTAAATCACGAACTTCCATAGCAACCTTTCGAGTTCAAACAACAGTTACATAGCTGCTTCTTACGTTTTTGCATAGGCCGAGCCAACCTGCCGGGCTGGGTTCCCAGCAACAATCGATCCAGCAATAACATTTTTTGTAACCACGCTTCCAGCCGCAACGACGGAATCTTTTTCAATAGTCACCCCCTTAAGAATAATTGAGCGAGAACCGATCCAGACATTATCTTCCAACCGGACTTTGGCGGTTTTTCCCAATTCATTACGCACTTCTGGAGCCAGGCCATGAAAATCTGCATCATAGATCAAAGTATGCGGGCCTATACGACAATCAGCCCCAATCACGATGGACGAGCACGCAATAATCTCACATCCATTCATGATCGCTGTCCGTTGCCCGATTTGTATAATTGATTCGGACTCGCGCGGCTGTAAAATAATCGAAAGATTCACCCCTCCTGCCATGGCATAGCCCAACGTCACCCGATCATGAATAACCAATTCTCCCTGCCCTTGAAACAACGTGGAGGATTTAACACGTACAGCTTTTCCAATAACACAATGTCCGCCATACCACCAAGCTGCCAGATAAAGGCCATTAATACGTAACATTGACAGTAAAAATTTTAACGGCAGCGAATAAAACGCCGGAGTTTGTAGCTGTCTAAAAATCTTAGTTTTCATGGAATGCACGTATTGCCGATATGACTTGAATTGCATCATCAAGCGCCATGTGAGGCCCCATTGGAAGGCTTAGTACTGTTTGAGCGCTATTCTCAGCAATTGGAAAATCGCCTTTCTTATATTCAGCATCTCGATAAGCATCTGATAAATGCGGTGGTATTGGGTAATGAATCAGTGTTCCTATTCCACTTTCATTAAGGCACTTTTGTAAGCCGTCGCGTTGCGAATGTCGAATAACGAACAAATGCCACGCAGGGTCTACCAGATCTGGCACGTGCGGCAAGATTAAGTCAGGCAAATCAGATAAATTCGTAAGATACTCTCGAGCGATAATTTTTCGCCGCAAATTCCATTCATTTAGATACTTTAATTTGACCTGTAAAAATGCGGCCTGCAAAGGGTCAAGACGCGAGTTGTAACCGATAACTTCGTTATAGTATTTTACTTTCGAGCCGTAATTACGCAACACTCGAATACGTTCTGCCAAGCGATCATCATTAGTAGTCACGGCGCCTGCATCGCCAAACGCGCCAAGATTCTTGCCCGGATAAAAACTCCATCCTGCTGCATCACCTATGGACCCGGCATATTTTCCTTTATAAACCGCTCCATGCGCCTGAGCGGCATCTTCTATAACCTTCAAATTATATTGACGCGCTATTGCAAGAATGGCATCCATCTCGGCTGTTTGCCCATACAAGTGAACCAGTAAAATGGCGCGTGTACGAGACGTAATAGCAGACTCGATTCTAGCAGGGTCAATATTATAGGAAGCAGGGTCAGGCTCCACAGGGACGGGACGGGCACCTGTATAAGATACCGCCAGCCATGTCGCAATATAAGTATTGGAAGGGACGATCACTTCATCCCCGTTTCCAATTTCGTATACTCTCAGGATAAGATGCAAGGCATCCAGGCCATTTGCAACACCAATACAGTGTTTCGAGCCGCAATAGGATGAATACTGTGCTTCAAAAGCGTCAACCTCTTCACCTAAAATATACCATCCAGACTTCATGACACGACGATAGGCGGCGTCCAATTCATCCTGTATTTCCTGATACGGTTTATTAAGATATAGAAATGGAACTTTACTCATGTTTGCTCTTATTCAAAAACTGGTCATAATCATTCACATAGTCAGTTTGATCGTATCCGCCAGATGCAAAAACAAGCAATACAGCATCGGGCGAATATTTATACTGTATGCCCCATACCATGGGTGGAATATGCAACCCAACTTGCGGGGATGAAAGAATTATCTCATCCCGCTCAGAACCATCATCCACAACAACATGACAGGAACCATGAAGGCACGTCAAGAACTGATGTTGCTGACGATGCGCATGCTGCCCACGGATCTCATGGGGGGGAACATGGGAAATAACAAAGTACCGTTGTGGAATAAAAGGCAGGCGGTCACCAACTTCGCCAAACGAGAGATTACCCCGGCTGTCATGAAAGTTTTTCAAAGATACAATCTTCACATCTTTAACTTTCAGGCTGCTTTCCGGCAGTAGTGCATTAAGCGGGATTATTCTTTCGCTATCCCGTCCACTGACAAAACCAATCACTCGTCCGGGATTCCCGACGACAACAGCATTCGGCGGGATATCGTGTGTAACTACCGAGCCTGCGCCAACCATGGCAGATTGTCCAATGATGATCCCCGGCAAAATAGTGGCATTCGCTCCAATGGAAGCCTTGTTTTTGATCAAAGTGCGCGAATAAACTTCAGGTCGATTCTTGCTGCGTGGAAATGAATCATTTGTAAACGCCACATTCGGGCCAATGAAGACATCGTCTTCAAGAGCTACGCCATCCCACAACTGAACTCCACTCTTAATAGTTACACGATCTCCAATTTTTACTTCATTTTCAATGAAAACATGATCGCACACATTGCAGTCCACACCAAGCTGCGCTCCAGGTAGTACATGCGCGAACGCCCAAACACGAGTCCCGTCTCCGACACGGGCGCCATCTTCAACAATTCCTTTTGAGTGAACGAAGTAGTTTTTTTTCATAATGACAATTCAAAGACTTTTACCGAAAAAAATTTTGAAACCCTTACAAGGCTTACAATGAATAAAAGCCAGTATATCAGCAGGTTTAAATGAATACCCTGGAATTTATTATTTTTTCGCCCACACACCCAACATCGCCAGCGCGTACAGGCGCTTGCCGTGATCCATGCGGGCGGAGGTGTGTTCTTCGATAAGTTGATTCAACGCCGCGCGGTCAAACCATCGATGCAGCGGGCTTCCATTTGTCAGCAGCATTTCACGCGACCAATTATATAGCGGCCCGCGAAACCAGGCGCTGACGGGGATGCCGAATCCCTGTTTGCCGCGGCCTTTAATAGACTCGGGTAACTCTTTGGCAAATGCCTTCTTAAGCAGATATTTTCCGCTTCTTCCTTTGACCTTGAGCTGGTCGGGCACCCGGGCAGACCACTCCACGATTTCATGATCGAGAAACGGCGAGCGGCCTTCGAGCGAGGCGGCCATCGTCATGCGGTCGGCTTTGACGAGCAGGTCGCCGGGCAGGTAGGTGTGCAGGTCGGTGTAGAGGGTCTTGTCGAGGTAGGAGCCTTGAGCGGAGTCGAATTGTTTTGCCAATAAATTTTGGGCGTTGGCAGAATCGAAACGGAATTCAGGTTTCCATAATGCAGAGCGTTGACTCGGCGAGAAGTACGATCCCCAGCGCAGGATGCTGGCGCGGCGGTCTATTTCTGGAATCTGTTCGAGGCGTTTGATTCCGTTGACGAGACTGTGCCCAACGGGGCGGTCAGCGTTATCGGGGAGGAAATTTGCAATGGATGGAATCAGGCGTCGGGTTAGGAAACGAGGCGCGCGGGCGTAGGCGTCCGCGAATCCATCCAGCCAGTAACGCTGATAGCCTGCGAAGTCCTCATCGCCGCCATCGCCATTCAGCGCAACGGTGATGTGTTCGCGAGTCAAAACGGAAAGGTGATAAAGCGGAATGGCGGAGGCGTCTGCGAAGGGCTCGCCGAAGTGAGCTGCAATTTTTTCGAGGGTGGCGGGAATGTCTCCATACGTGAGGGTGAACTCGTGATGATCGGTGGAATATTTTTGGGCGACGGCGCGCGCGTGAGGAAGCTCGGTGAAATTTTGTTCTTCAAATCCTGCTGAAAAAGTTTTAACGGGGCCGCTCGCAAACTCGGACATGAGCGCGACGATGATGCTCGAGTCAATGCCGCCGCTGAGGTGCGCGCCAAGCGGACGTTCGCTGAGCAGGCGTATCTTGACGGCTTCACGCAGGCGGGCGCGGAGTTCTTCGATCAGTTCATCTTCGGATGCAGTGTGTTTGGGAAAATATGAATAATCCCAGTATCGTTTGATTGCCGCGTGTCCATTTTCCCAAACGAGGGTGTGCGCGGGCGGAAGTTTGAAGATGCCCTGATAAATCGTCAGCGGGTCGGGGACGTATTGCAGGCTGAGGTAGAGGTCGAGGGCTTCGAGGTTGATTTCGGGTTTGTGCGGGAGGGCGGCGAGGATGGCGCTGAGTTCGGAGCCGAAATAAAGCGTGCCGTTTTGAACCGTGTAATACATCGGCTTCTTGCCGAGGCGGTCGCGGCCAAGCAGGAGTTTTTTTCGTTTGTCGTCCCACAATGCAAAGGCAAACATGCCGCGCAGACGTTTGATGCAGTCGTCGCCTTCGTCTTCGTAAAAATGGACGATGCATTCGGTGTCGGTTTGGGTCGAGAGGCGATGTCCGCGGCGTTCGAGTTCGGCGCGCATTGCGGGGTAGTTGTAGCATTCGCCGTTGAAGATGATCCAGATGGATTCATCTTCGTTGGCGATGGGCTGGTCGCCGCCGCTGACGTCGATGATGGCGAGGCGGCGCATGGCGAGTCCCACGCCCGCGTGGATGTGAAAGCCGTCGCTGTCGGGGCCGCGGTGCGCGATGGTTGCGTTCATTTTTTCGAGCAGGGCGCGGGGAGGAGTTTGATTATCAGAATGGGAGAGGCCGCAGATGCCGCACATGGGAGTCCTTGGTAAGTGGTAATTGGAGACTGGAGAATTAGAGAATTAGAGATTGGAGGATGGTGGAATACTGACGGGCGACATGCTCCCATGAATATTCTGTTTCGACTCTCTGGCGGGATGCCTGCCCCATTTGCATGCGCATCTTTTCTTCGACGATGAGCCTGCTCAATCCATCTCGAAGAGAATCTACATCCTCAGGATTGACCAGCAAACCCGTCACGCCATCCAAAACGAGTTCTTCACTGCCTGCGATTCTGGTCGCCACCACGGGCAGTCCGCTGGACATGGCTTCGAGTACGGCGTTCGGCATGCCTTCGTGGCGCGAGGGGAAAAGGAACAGATTGGCTTGATGATAATCCTTTTCCAGTTCTTCGCGGGATTGCCAGCCGAGGAAGGTGACGCGGTGGGCAATTCCAAGTTCACGCGCCAATGATTTCAGGGTATTCATTTGCGGGCCATCTCCTGCGATATTCCAATGCCAATCCAAATCCTTGAGTCCGGCGAGCGCGCGCAAGCCGAGATCGAGTCCCTTTTGGTGAACGATGCGGCCAACGGAAAAGAGCTGGGGGGGCAACCAATTACGAGATTGGGAGGTGTAGCGTGTTGCGTCTACTCCGTTGGGGATGATGGGGATTTCGATGGATGAGTCGAAGGCGAGGGCGAGGTCGCGCAGTCCGCGGCTGTTGGCGATGACTGCGTCTGCCTGATGCCAGATGACGCGCAGGAAGGGGCCGATCAATTTGTGGAAGGTTTTGAAATCATACGGGCGAAAGCCGGGCACGTCCCCGCCGCGCAGGGAAACGATGTACGGGATGCGGTAAAGCTTTTTCAAAAGCCAGGCCACTACGCCCGAAGGCACGCCGAAAAATGCCAGGGTGGCTGTCGGTTTGGTTTTTCGAATCAAGCCAAAGGTATGTAATGAAGCGGCTGCAATGAAGGTCAACTGCTCGAATGCAGTGGAACGATCCTGCCTGCGGCGCAAAGCGGGGATGCGGTAAATCGTCACGCCTTCATGAATTTCGAGTTTTGGCTGTCCGTGAAAATGGGCGGTGACAACGGTTATGTCATATCCAATGGATGCAAGACAGCGCGCAAGGTTTGCGCTGGCATTGCCGGCCCCGCCGCCGATGGGTGGATATTCACTGTTGATGATCAGAATACGCATGAAAAAATTTAATCCGATTGAACGGGCTTCGGTTTTTTCTCATTCATCGCGGCGAGAATGGACGGCAGGAAGAATGCCCCGGGCAGGCTGGTGATGATGAACAACACGCGGGTCAGCAGGGCAACGGTTGCGCTTTCGGAGGGGCTTAATCCGCCGAACTGGGTAAGCAGGAAGGTCATGGAGAGTTCCTGCACGCCCAGGCCATTCATGGAAATGGGAATAAGCGTCACAAAGTATGCCAGAGTGTATAACCCTGCCGCCAGCCAATAGGAAACATGATGGTCGATGCCAAGTAAAAGAAGGTAGATTGCGAAGTAAATAAATATCATGTTGCCCAGGGTGGCAAGCAGGGAGCCGCTCAATGCCAGCGGTTTCTTCAACCAAATGGAAAACGACTCAAAGGTGCGTTTGGAAAAATCCACGCCTTTTTGAATCAGCGCAGAAATTGCAAGGGACTGTGAGGCTCCATTGCCGAGCGAAAAGACGGGGATCAAACCCAAAGGGAGAGCCAGCGCCATGCCTGCCAGTCCAATCAAACGGTCGGCCACGAGCGAGGCGAGGCAGATGGCGCGGTCGTAGCCCAATTGCATCGCGCCGCCAAGCCGCACCACATCCCCGCCGATGGTGGTTGGCAAAAAGTTGGATGAAAAGTTTCCTGTAAAAGTCAACATGGTCGAGCGGAGAAAAGAAATTTCCACGCCTGCCGACCTGAGCAAGATATGCCAGCGCACCGTGGCAAACAAACGCGAGATAAGCAACGCGGCAATCGCCGCCAGAAAATATCCGCTGGAAACGCGCCGCAGTGCAGAGAAAAGTTCGCCGTCCCCTTTTTCTTCAAGCAAAACAACCAGAAGCCCCAACGCCAGAATACTGCCCAACGCGCGCGCGAGGGTCTGGCGGTTCTCACGCAGCCAATTAATCATCAATGCCCTTGTCGAGGTTTATCTTTGTGCGGATGGTGTAAGTGGGCTTATGTTGGGATTCATGATAGGTGCGCACCAACTGTTCTGCAATCAGCCCCATCAGAACAGATTGGAATCCCATGATGGCAAACATGACGCCAATCGGCAAAAGCGGCGAGGTGGATGCCGGCACATTCCAGAATCGGCGGATGAACAGGTAGAGCAGGTCAGCCAAGCCAATGAAAATCAGCGCCATGCCCGTGCCGCCAAAAAGATAGATCGGTTTGGAGGAATAGGATACGAGGAATTTTACAGTGAACAGATCGAGGATGACTTTCACGGTTCTTTCCAGCCCGTACTTGGTCTTTCCAAATTGGCGGGGGTGGTGGCGGACGGCGACTTCGGTAATATTCGCGCCGACTGAATTGGCATAGACGGGAATAAAACGGTGCATTTCGCCGTAGAGACGGAAGCCTTCGAGCACATCGCGGCGGTAGGCTTTCAACGTACAGCCGTAATCATGCAGGTGAACGCCCGTCACCCGTGAAATTAATCGGTTTGCCAGCATGGATGGGAAGTTGCGAGTCACCGCATTGTCCTTCCTGTCTTTGCGCCAGCCGCTGACGAGATCGTAGCCTTCGTCCAACTTGGCAAGCATCATCGGGATATCGGCGGGGTCATTCTGCATATCCGCGTCCAAAAGAACGATGATCTCGCCCTGGGAATAATCCAACCCTGCGGCAATGGCGGCGGTCTGCCCAAAATTGCGGCGAAAGGAAACCACGCGAATATGCCCAGGGTCCTTTTGGGCATATTCGCTGAGGACAGAGAGGCTTTCATCGCGGCTGCCATCGTCCACAAGGATAACTTCCCAGGATTTTTGCAGGGTATTCATGGTTTTGTAGACGGCTTCAAATAAGAACGGCAGGTTCTCCTGCTCGTTATAAACGGGGATGACAAGTGATAGGTTCATGGGATTCTGTGAAATATCCTTAATGTGCCGCCTTCATAGCAGGTGGGAGCGGTTGGGGGCGGCGCATATTCTTCAAAAGCCTGCGGGGGGAAAAAATCCTTCCAGTCGGAGAAGCGTTTTGCTTCGATGATGAAGACATTCGCACTGGCTTTCCACTCGGCGCGCAGTTCATCGTTCCAATGGCTGAGACGGTGCAGGGTATCCGCATCGCCTCCGATTCGATAGGTATACCCGCCGTTGATCTGGGCGGGGAAAATTCGGACATTCGGCACATAGACCATGGGCGTATAAGCGTTGCCGCCGTCCCAATATACCAGACTATTCGGCGGGATGATTTCTGCAAGATACGCGCCAAGCCGTTCGTGGGCGAGGATCATATCCTGCTTGCAATTCAGGCTGCTCTCTCCCAAATTGAGCAGCGGAGATAGCAGCAAGCCCACAGCGAGCGTGGCATGGATAGCCACCAGCGCAAAGGATGATTGTTTTGGCTCCTTTTTTGCGCGCCGCCAGATCAAAAACGAAATGAGCAGAATGCCCATCCCAACCAGCAAGCCCATGAATGAGCTGATCCATCTTTTGATGAGGGGTAATTGCAAGCCAAATTTATATTTGATAACGTCCACCAGGGTGGTGGCGCCGGGCAGGAATTGTCCATCCCTCATGCGCGGCAGGGACAGGTTGAGGATGCCCTCGTCGATATATTCAAAGAGGGAGAATCCGATTCCAACGGAAAATACGATCACGAGGACAATGGAGAGGATTCCCACAAAGCGCGAGGGGTTGGTTGCCCATGCGGAGGAAAATACGATGATGAAGAATAGAATTCCCAGCGGGTCGAAAAATGCCAGGTAATTTGAAAAGCAGAAGACGCAGCTATAGCTTTCGTATTGACTCGCCAATGCCGCCCAGCCGTGCATGGCGAAGAGGATGGAATATGCCAGGGCTAGGAAAACTGCCGCTCGCATGGCAGGAGCAGTTTTCAGGGCGGTGCGAAGCGGCCAAAGGAGGAAGGCAAACATCCCGCCAACGATCATGATGAAATGGTAGCGCATCCCCTGAAAGAAGGCATTTGTGCGATTCCAAAAATCGATGGATGGATCCCAAACAGGGATGGCATCCTTTGGCAGGCGAAACGCATCGAGGAAGGGAGTGAGAGAATCGGGCAGCCAGGGCGCCCAAATGGTGAGGATGTTGGGCCAGTAATAGATATGAACGGCAAAAAAAACAATTGTCATCGCTGTTAACGACCAGATGGCTTTTTGCCTGCCGTGCTGCCAGAAAATATACAGGGCAAGCAAGGGCAGGACCAACACCATGTTCTGGCGCGTCATCACCGCCAGGGATGCCAGCGCTGAGCCGAGGATGATCTGCCAGAGTGGGCGTTCCTCGTCCAGCACCAGCACACACATCCACGCCAGCAGGGAGGCAATGACCACTTCGGAGACGGTGCGCGCGTGTAATTTAATGATCATCGGGCTGAGCGCAAAGACCCAGACCGTGCCAGCGGCCATCCATTTGCCTGCCCAGCGGCGGGCAGTGATCCACACTCCCAGCACGGTCAGCAGACCGAGGAAGATGGAGAAGTAGCGTCCTGTGCGCAGGCCGGGGCCGAAGATGTATTCCGCGAAGCCGGGAATCAAAAAGGCGAAAGGGGCTTTATTCGTGAGGGGGCCGTACGGTTCGAAAGGCTCGTATATTCCGCGCCAGTAAAAAATCCCTTTGATCAGATACGAACCTTCATCGAGGCTGCTCACGGTGGTATGCGCGTACACCACTGCCTGGATTAAATAGAGAAGCGCCCCCACGCCCGCCAGCAAGGCTGGCGACCATGAAGGCCACTCGCTGATTTTGAGAAACTCAAGCCTTTTCATAAGCTCTGTACCTGAAAAAAATTATCGTTTCAAACGCGCCAGGTCGGAATCCACCATTATCGTCACAAGCTCTTTGAATGAAACCGCGGGCTCCCACTTCAACGCCGCGCGCGCCTTGGATGGGTCGGAGATCAGCAAATCCACTTCTGCGGGGCGGTAGAATTTTTCATCCATCACCACGAAATCCTTGTAATCCAGGTCTGCGTGCGAGAAGGCGATCTCGCAAAATTCCCGCACCGAATGGGTTTCGCCCGTGCCGATCACGTAATTATCCGGGTGATCCTGCTGAAGCATCAGCCACATTGCTTCCACGTAGTCGCCGGCAAAACCCCAATCACGCTGGGCTTCGAGGTTGCCGAGGCGCAGTTCCTTTGTTTTGCCAAGTTTGATGCCCGCGACCGCATTCGAGATTTTGCGGGTTACAAATTCCATGCCGCGGCGCGGACTTTCATGGTTGAACAAAATACCGGAAGTGGCGAACATATCGAACGACTCGCGGTAGTTGACCGTGATCCAATGTCCGTACACTTTTGCCACGCCATACGGACTGCGCGGGTAGAAAGGGGTATCTTCATTTTGCGGCACTTCCAGCACCTTGCCAAACATTTCACTGGAGGAGGCCTGGTAAAAACGAATCTTCGGATTCACAAAACGAATGGCTTCCAACATGCGCGTCACCCCAAGCGCGGTCACATCGCCGGTCAATGCGGGCTGGTTCCATGAAGTTGGCACAAAGGATTGCGCCGCAAGGTTATAGACTTCACTCGGTTTATATTCTTCAAGCAGCGAAAGCAGGGAACCCTGATCCTGCAAATCACCCTGAACGACGGTGATGTCATCCACGATATGTTCGATGCGCTCGTAATTCACGGTGCTGGAACGGCGCGCAACGCCGATAACGCGATATTCTTTTTTCAATAATAACTCGGCCAGGTACGAACCGTCCTGTCCGGTAATTCCTGTAATAATGGCAGTGGGCATCTTGTCTCCTATTTCAAAATTCAGCGACTGAATTATACACCATGTCCACTGCGCTGTTTTCGGTCATGCCACATGCCAAACGCAGCTATCAAAATCCATATTGCAAGAATGACCGCAACCATGAAAACAAACGGCAATTGCGGCCCGATATGCAAATAACGGTTTGCATACCACTGTCCAAACGCCGCCACGAAGGCAAACTCCATTGCGGCCACGCGCGCAAACCACGCATTTTTTGTTTCCCGCCACCACGCCCAGACGTTCCCCGCAAGGATGGCCTGCCACAAAAACAAAATCGTTCGATAACGCGGGTTGTCCCATTGATCGCCGCCGCCGCGCAAGGCTGTGAACAGGATCCAGCCCCACACCACCAGACTTAACCAAAGAAAGACGCTTCGACCCTTCGAGACGGCTGCGCCGCCCAGGGCGATGCTCCGCTCAACACGCCTCTTCTCCCCGCCCATATCTGCCGCCGCAACGAAGGAGAGGATCAACGCTGGGAGCATTGCATACCAACCCACAGCCCGCAGGATGCCAATGATCTTCCAAATAATGGTTGTGGAATAGATCAAAATCGCGGGCAGAACGGGCTGTAAAACCCCATAGATCATCACAAAAGGCAGGCGCATCCATGCGGGCATTTCATCGAATAGTTTTTGCACCCAGCCCGATCCTTCTTCGATTTTGAAGACATTCCATTTGAAGGCTTCGCGCACGAAATTATTGATCACAGCAAGCGGAGCGCCGCCGCCCAAATTCCCCTGCCTGTCCAACGCAGAGGAGAGAATGAACAAACCAGCAATGAAGACGAGGACAATCATTACGATCATCCGCCACGAAATGCGTCCGCGCTGGCTGGTGAAAACCATCCACCCGCCAAAAATGACCAGAGTCACCAGCGCAATGGACGGGGAGACAAGCAGCATTCCAGCAATGCCCAGCCCAAGCCAGATTCTGGAATCCGACAGCTTGCTGTCGGTATCTGGGGCATTTAGCTCCACCACTCCAGAGTTAACAAATCCCCACAAGGCAAAGGCGCTGAAAGCCAGCAAATACGGTTCGCGCATGGCTGAACCGCCAAGCAAAACGCTTTCAGGGTACAGCGCAAAAATCCAGCTTGAAGCGAGCGCCACTTTTTCACCCCACAGCAAGTTGACCGCTTTCCACAAAAACGGAACGCCAAGCGTCCCCATCAAAGCGGACATTAAGACCAGCATCAAGGAGCGATGCGCATCAGGTGAAAAATAACGATAGATTAATGCGCTGAAGGCAAGCAGGCCGCCATATTGGTCGGACGAAAATTTTTGGTTGAAGGCATCCAAAATCGGGCGGTCCGAGACTGCCAATTTCCACGCTTGATTGTCGCGGCGGTGAGCGTCTGTGTAGGTGAAGCCAGCGCTTTGGTCTTCGTCATTCACATACCCGTAGACTGGGAGCGCAAAGTAGGTGGCAACGCCGCCGATAAATCGCAACGCGAAGGCGAGAGCGACCATCCATGCGAGAGTTTTTCCGCTGCCCGCCCATTTTGTCGAGATGACAAGCAGGGATAATGAAAGAAGGAAGAGGGTGGAGAATCCCAACAGGCCGACGAACCAACTGCCAGGTTGGAGCGAAGCGAGAAGAGCTCCCAATCCAAGCGACAGCGGCGCAATCCATAAAAAATCGCGTTGATTTATTTTCTTCATATCCCCACTTTTACCATGAAATTCCAAGTTGCCCCATGCTATTCACACCCGATCACCTGATAAACCCTTGCTTTTGAAAGAGCGAAAATTTCCAGATACCAATTGGGTTGACCGGCAAGTTGAGAGACGCTGAAACTTTGCGGCATCCCGCCGCCATAAATATAGTTTATTTTTCGCCTGCAAATTTCAGCATGGATATCGGGCTGGTCAAATTGTATATCCCAGCGCATGTGAACCGCTTTTCTTGAGATCAACGGAGTGACCCAGGCCCCGCCATCCACGCCGGCCAGCGCGTCCGCCGCTTCGAATGATGTAACGAATAAGTCGGTGGAGGCGACCAAGACATCGGCGTCGCGGGGGAGTGAGTTGTCCATCCACTGCAGGGCGGCCAGGTCATCGCGGCTGACGATTTGGCAGCAATCTGATGGATAAAAATGGTGACGGAACCCGGCGTTCAAGATCACGAGGCCAAATGCCAGCAGAGCCGCGAAACGAGTTAAGAGTTTTGGGTGAAAAGAAAGCCTTTGCAGGAATTGATGCAAACCCGCCAGCCCCAGCCCACCAAAGATGGAAAGCGGGAGGTAAAACAGCATTTGGACATAGGGCCTGTCCAGCAGGGTCAACGCGCCGAGGCTGGGCAAATGCACGGGGACGAACAGACCAAGCATCAGCAGGGATAGGGAAGCGAGCAGGAAAAACGCCTGGTCGGAATAGAATTTTGTCGAGAAAAACATCAAGACGGCAACGAGCGCGATCATCCAAACGTCATCGCGGAGGTATGCTCCAAAGAGCGGGGAAAGCACATCGCTCTTTTGTATGAAAACGATCTCGATCAAAATGACACAGGCGACAAGCGCAAAAAGAAAACGCTGAAACATTGCGGACATTTTTTTGCGCCACACTGTCAACAGTGCAGACAGCGCCACAAAAGCAAAAACGATCAGCGAGCGGGTGTGAATCAACGCGGAGATGAAAATGCCGAAGCCCAACAGCCAGTACAAGGCGGGTCGCCTGTCTTTGAATTTATCATTTCGATACATCGAGTACCCAACATTCAAAACAAAATGGATGCCGACCAAACTAAAAAGGGCGGGGTACTTTCCCCAATTCATCAAATGGGAGGGCATGTGCCAGCCAAAACCAGCCAGCAGGCAGGCAAAGAACGCCGCGGCATTTGATTGGGTTTCCTGTCTGGCGATGAAAAATAAAGAGAACGGCAGGATCGCCAGCATCACCTGCCCGAATACGAGCATGACGTTCACGATGTCCAGTTGGAAAAGACGGGAGATGGCTGCAATCAATAAATGAAAGCCAACATGATAATACGCCGCGGAAGGCAGGAGGAAGGAGGACAGATCGTAGGTATCCGCAAGGTATTTGATAATTCGATAGTGTTCGGCGGAATCGAAGTACAAAGGCAGGATGGTTTTCTCAAGGAAGGCAAGCTGTAAAACGAGGGAGGCCGCAAGTAAAAAGGTCAACGCAAGGCCGGGCCAGATGGATATTCGCCTGGGCCATCCAGAATACAAGGCGAATATAAAAATAACCACAGCAAGGACAGAGGCGGCTATTATTGCGGCTTCTCCAAACAGGAATGTTCCCGCAACCCAAAGGGCCGCTGGCAAAATCCAGCCTGCCATCCCGAGGGAAAAATATTCGATGTCTGTGAAATCAGTCTTGAAGATTTTCCTGAACGCCGCGCTAAATAGGGTATGCCCCCAAATGATCGGAATCAGGATGCTGAAAACCGCCCACGCCCCGTCAAGCAGAACGTTCAGGCCATCTGTCCAAATTGTCATGGGTCAAATGATTATGGGTACGATGGGTTGGGATACGACAGTCCCGGCATAAAAGTGGGCGTTACAAGAACCCCGCTGGAAGAGGATTCCTCTTCTTTCAAGGTAAAAGCTGCCGCCGATGTTGAAGTGTCAGCCGCTACCCCGCCCATGGATTGCGAGAAAACCATCAGCGCTTTCAACGTAAAATTTCCCGCGGCAAGCTGGGTGTCATCCTCCACCGAGTGAAGGCTGACATCCATTTTCTCCTGCAAACCGACCATGTCGCCCAGGCAATACACGCTCGTCGGAACTTCCCCATTTTGCACGCATTCGTAAAGTCCCGGCCCGGCTGTTCTTTCGATCTTCACATAAAACTCCGGGAGATCACCCTCGGGTACGAATAAATTCACCACGAATTTTTTATCCATGTCACGCCCAAAGGACAGCACACACAGCTCTTCGGGTTCCGCCCCGCAATAACGGACTTTGAGAACTGGTTCCGCAGCAGGTTTGGACAAGGCCTGTCGCAGTGAAACAGCCTGCCAGACGAGCAAAAGCAAAGCCAGGGCAATGATGCCCGCTAAAACGAGCAGTTTTGATTTTCGTGAGCTAAAGTATTGTTGAAACATACTGAAAATTCTACCACCAGATGAAAGCGCGCTGATTAATGCAATTTTCCCGCAAGCCTGGCATTCAAAACCTTGAAGACCCGTACATCAATTTCCAACATCAACAATCCTCTCCATCACCATCTCCTCCCTCTTCAGCCAGGTCAACCTCGTCACATCCTTGCGTACCTGAGCGCCCAACGCCAGCCTGCGCGGCTCATCCGCAAGCAAAGCCTCAATCTCCAATCTCCAGTCTCCAATCTCGCCTGGCTCGCACAACACCGCACACCCCTCATTCAACACCTCGCGGATCGAAGGCAAGTCCGCCGAAACGATGGCCCGCCCCGCCGCCATGTACTCGAACATCTTCATCGGGTTGATGATCTCGGTAATGTCCTGCCCGCTGCTGGCTTCGATGGAGCGGCTGTACGGCATCAGCAAAATATCCGCCGCAGCTTGATAAAGCGGAATGCTCTCATGCTTCACAAACCCCGTCATCGTCACATTCGTCATTTTCGCGCGCTGCAACTCGCCGCGCCAATGCGCCACCAACTCAGGCGTGCCGCCCACCCACAAAAAATTCACCTGCGGCATTTCCTTCGCAAGCGCGAACAACAAGTCCGCGCCGCGCCCGGGGTAAATGTGGCCTGTGAATCCAACGGTCAACCCTTCAGGCAGATTTAATTGACGACGCGCCTCAACGGGATTTGGCAACCCGTCATATTTTTCCAGTTCGACGCCGTTCGGCGCGAGCAAAATCGCTTCATCCCTAAACTGCAAGTTGGTCGAACGTTCCAAGGCATTTCTCAACGCTGACGTAGTGACCGTCATCAGCTTGCGTCCATCTGATTTCCAGAATTGACGCAGCCACCACGCGCCCAACTTGCCAGAATTATCCGCGTGCATTTCCAACACAACGGGATACCCAGACCACAACCCCAGCGCCGCGGATTGCGGCAGCCATGTGTAAATTAATTCCGCGCCAAAGTTTTTGGCAGCGCGCTGGGCGTGGAAGATAAAGTCAAAGCGTTTGAGTCGCTTGATGGATGGGAGCAATTCAAGGCGGGGAGAGAGGCGTAATCCATAATGCGTGAGGAGAGTTTCTTCAGTCGCAGGTCCAACTTCCGCGGGCGCAAACATCCGCAAGTCATGTCCCAGTTGCATTAACGCCTGAGCAACCTTCATCACCTGAATCGAATTGGCAGTAAGCGATGGAATACGCGAGTTTGTAATCAACGCAATCTTCACGCTAATCTCCAGTCTCCAATCTCTTAATCTCTCGCATCCCACGCAACACCATCACGCCTACCGAAGCAATGTAATAAAACGAAAGCAAAGCGCCCGCTACGACGATACCGTATTTTGGAATCAGCCAAAACGCCAGCGATAGTTTGACAAGGCCAACTGCCAGCGTGACCCAAACGGGAAAATCGGGCAGGTTCAGTGAAAGCAAGAGCGGGCGATTCCAAAAGAGAGTGTAATTAAAGGTGAGCCCAATGGTCAAGGCAAGCAGCGTGGGGTAGGCCAGGATGTATTTTTCGCCTGAATAAATCAGGATGATCCAGCGGCCAAAAAGCACGAGTCCCAAACCAAGGGCAAGATTTATTGCAAAGGAAAGCGTTGTGATCTTGCGGAGAAAGTCTCTAAGCTGAGGCCATGCCTTTTGTGTAATTAGGCGATTGATCTCAGGGAATGTGGTTGAGATAAGCGGGTCTGTAGGAATGGCAACAAAACTAACGATGGTATACGCCACACTGTATAACGCAACAACTTCAGTGGGGAGAAAGAGCGCCACCCAAAGAAGTTCGCTCTCGCGAAAGACCTTGATGATGGTTGCGCTAACATTCGAACTCACAGCGAAACGAATCATCTCGCGCGTGGACGTAAGTATCGAAAGCGAAACTTTCGTCCAGCCAGCGCCGAGAATTTTACGCAACTGAATCTGCGCAGCGATGAACATCCCAAGGCCAAGGATGAACTTGCCAAGCAGATATGCGCCCAGCACAACAGGCAATGTCCCATTCCATAAAAATGCTGCACCAATAATGAGAGTCGCGATTACGTTTTGTACAAGGTTGAATACGCCCTGCAACTGAATTTTGTGTGTCACTTGCAAAATACCTGTGGAAGTCTCCACGTTGAAATTTGCAAGCAGCCCGATCGCGTAGATGATAAACATCCATGCGACGCCTTTCGATTCGGTAAAGTATCTCTGGGCTAATCCTGCCGTAGCCGCCACGACAAGAAATGCGAGCAGAGAGACAAATGCTTCCAGCAAACCTGCGGCTTTCATGATCGCTGATGCTTTGTCTTTTTCCCCACGCCCAAGATATTCACCGCCATACCGAACAACCAGCTCACTCATGCGAAAGGAAAGCAGACTGTTCACAGTGGATGCATACACCATCACCACTCGAAGCAAACCGTAGCTTTCCAAATTCAGCAGGCGCGTAATCATGGCTCCTTGAAAAATGGTCAACGCCAGGCTAAGGGTGTTTGTGCTAAGTAATGCCCCGCTGGAACGGATCACTTTGCCGAACAGAGGGTCATCTTTGAATTTTGAGAGGAGGGACATGGGAATTTACGATTTACGAATTACGAATGTCGTAATTCGTAAATAATTCTACGGCGTAAGAATATCCTTCGCCCATTCGCGTTCGGCATTGTACCATTCGACCAGCTTCTCAATTCCAGCACGCATATCGAACTGCGGCTCCCAGCCAAGCAATTCGCCTGCTTTTGTCACATCGGCCCAGTTCGAACGCATATCCGCGAGGTCAGGGGGGCCATATTGAACTACGGCTTTTTTACCGACAATATCTTCAACCAACCTGATAAGATTATTGATTGTTATCGTCTCGTGCCCGCCTAAGTTAATAATCTCATAGCCAACTGGTTTAAGCGCCAGAATTACTCCGCGTGCAATATCATCGATAAATGTAAAGCCGCGTGATTGTTCGCCATCGCCGTTGACCCGCACAGGCCGCCCCTCGCTAATCCATTGCACAAAACGGAAAATAGACAAGTCCGGGCGACCAGCAGGACCATACACAGTGAAAAAGCGAACGACTGTTACATCGACCTCATATAAGTGATGATAGGCATGTGCCATTGCCTCTGCGCCTTTTTTACTGGCAGCATACGGTTGAAGAGGCTCGCTGCTCGACGCAGATTCCGGCGTGGGATAGGGGGGGTTTTCGCCATAAATGCTCGAAGTGGATGCAACCACGAATTTCTTCGTACCGGTCTGGCGGCATAACTCCAGCATGTTCAAAGTTCCGGTCATGTTGGTCTCTACATAGATCCACGGATTTTTCACGCTACCGCGCACTCCCGCCCAGGCAGCGAGATTAATCACGCCATCGAATTTCTCATCCTTCAACTGATCGATGATCGACTTATCGGAAATATCCAGTTTGCGAAAAGTAAATCCGGACATTGCCTGTAATTCATTCAGGCGATATTCCTTCACACGCAGATCATATGCTTCATTCAGGATATCCACGCCGACAACGGTGTGCCCATCCTGAATCAGCATTTGCGAAGTTCGCGCGCCGATGAAGCCTGCCGCGCCTGTTACCAGATAATGAGCCATCTATAATCTCTCCACCTTCTCGTGATATTTTCCAAATTTCCCCGTGGCGTTGCGCGAGTCAAAGACAAATTTGGCCGCTTCGATGATCGCCTTATAATCATATCCGCTGTGATTGGTAATAATCACAACCGCATCCGCTTCCTTTACAGATTTCATCATATCCGCCACGCTGTCCATGCGCCAGCCATCATATTCATGGTGAATATGCGGGATGTATGGATCGTGAAACTCCACAATTGCACCTTTCTTTTGCAGAAGGCCGATCACATCCAGTGCGGGGGATTCGCGCACATCATTGATGTCTGGCTTGTAAGCCACGCCCAACACAAGCACCTTTGAACCCTTGAGAGGTTTACCGCGATCATTCATCCCTTCGAGGATACGGCTGACCACATAGCGCGGCATGTTCGTATTGATCTCGGATGCCAGCTCGATGAAGCGGGCATTGTAATTAAAGGATTTCATCTTCCATGAAAGATACAACGGGTCAATCGGAATGCAATGGCCGCCCAGCCCAGGGCCAGGAGTGAACTTCATAAAACCAAACGGCTTGGAGGCGGCGGCGTCGATCACTTCCCACACATCCACGCCGAGGCGCTCACACATGATCGCCAGTTCATTGACGAGGCCGATATTGATCATGCGGAAGGTATTTTCCAACAGTTTCGACATTTCCGCGGCCTCGGCAGTGGAAACATGATGCACAGTCTTGATTGCGCCTTCATACCAGACTGTGGCAACTTCGCCGCAGGCTTCGGTGATGCCGCCCACCACTTTGGGCGTGTTGATGGTTGTGTAATCTTCGCGTCCGGGGTCAACGCGCTCTGGGGAAAATGCGAGGAACCAGTCTTCGCCAACTGTCAGGTTATGAGCAACTCCCAGTTTTGGCAGGAGCAGTTCGCGGGTCGTGCCCGGATACGTGGTTGATTCCAGCACCACCACCATGCCTTTGTGCATGTACTTCGCCAGTTCCTCCGTCGCGGAAATGATGAAGGACATATCCGGGTCACCCGTCTGGCGCAGCGGAGTTGGCACACAAATGCTGACCGCATCCATGTCTTTCAAAACAGAGAAGTCCGTTGTCGCAGTAAACAAACCGTCTTTGACGAGTTTCGCGACGGCCTCAGTTTTCACATCAGGGATATAAGACTTTCCCTCTTTCAACGCATCGATCTTACGTTTATCAGGATCCACACCAGTGACGTGGAAGCCCGCCTCGCCAAATACAACCGCGAGCGGCAAGCCTACATATCCCAACCCAAGAATGGCAATCTTTGCATTTTTATCTTTTAGTTTCTTTACAAGAATTTCTTTTGTAGACATTTTATCCTTTTATTTTATGTCATTGCGAGGAGGGCTTCAGCCCGACGAGGCAATCTCATTATGAAGAGGGAGATTGCTTTGGGCTGGCGCCCTCGCAATGACGAATTAAAACATACTCAACTGCTGCGGCTTTTCATCCTGCTCAACAACTGCTTCCTTTTTTTTCGCAGCCACAATCTTTCTGCCTAATCCAGCGCGCGCCTCATTTAATTGATCGGGCAGTTTTGCAAAATCTGCAAGGATGGATGGTTTCAACGGCGGCTGATGCAGCGCCGCCGCAGGATGGAACATGGGGATCACATACCGTTCCCCCACCTTCTGCATCTGCCCGTGGATCGTGCTGATCTTCGCGCCGGGGATAAACTTATTCATCGAGAAACGCCCAAGCGTCACAATGATACTCGGATTGATGGCTTTTATCTGAGCTTCAAGATGAACGTCACATGCCGTCAACTCTTCGGGCAGCGGGTCGCGGTTGCCGGGCGGGCGACACTTGACCACGTTGGCAATAAACACATCCGCGCGCGTAACGCCTGCCTGCGCCAGCAACTGATCTAAAAACTTACCCGCCGCACCCACGAACGGATGTCCCTGCTCGTTCTCGTGAAAGCCCGGGCCTTCGCCAATGAACATGATCTCCGCATCCGCAGGCCCATCCCCCGGCACAGACTTCTTGCGTTCTTCATGCAACGCGCAATTGGTACAAACAGATACATCTTTCGCAATTTGAGCAAGCGTTTCTTCGGCAGTCATTCATCCTCCGGGCAAATGATCCAGCGACATCAAAATAGCATCTTCGCCATTATCCTTGTAATATTCCTTGCGGCGGCCATCTTCCACAAAACCAAAACTGCGATACATCTTCTGCGCGATCTCATTGCCTTCGCGCACTTCCAAAAACGATTTGATTGCGCCCTCTTCCTTTGCGGAACGCAGCGCGTACAAAAGAATTTCCCTGCCAATACCCTGACCGCGAAACTCCGGATGCGTGGCAATCGTGGCAACATGAAGTTCATCCACAATGAACCACCCGACCAGCATTGCAATCACCCGCCCATCAAGTTCAACAACCCACGAACGTGATGCGGCGTTATCCGTCAATTCAAATTGAAAGGAACGCGCAGGCCACGGCAAACTAAATGAAAGCTGGTCAATTGCAACGACCTGCTCCAGGTCGTTCAAAATCATTTTGCGAATTACATAGCTCATGCAATCGGCGTCCCGGCTACATGCAAATAGATCGGCGCAAGAGATGCGGCATCGTCCACATTATTTTCCTGCCAGCGCGCCCATGCCAATTCGGCGAGCACAGATGGGCGGCGCACACAATTCACAGGCGAAGCCAGCAACACATTTTTCTTTTTCGAAAACTTCTTGCGATCTTCAGCGGATAATTCCCCTGCGACAAGGGTCGGACTCTCGATCTGATTAAGTAACTCATCCACCGTCCCGCTTCGGACTCCGCCCTCCGCCTGCCACTCTTTCTTCTGGCTTTTATACACGCTGAAAGCGATTCGCGTCCGCCCGGCTTGCAGCAATGCCACCAGCGGGTGTTTCGACACAGGCTGTGCCGCCGCAATGATATCCAGAGTGGGGATACCCATGATCGGCAGACGGCGCGCAAGCGCAAGTCCCTTCACCAAAGACAACCCGACTCGCAAACTTGTGAATGAGCCTGGGCCAATGGCAACTGCCAAGGCGGTGAGCATGTCCATCGAAACCGCCGACCGATTCAAAAGTCCAGAAAGAGCGGGCGCCAATTCAGTGGTGTGATGCTGGCGAGTCGTCCAAATCATCTCGCCGAGCACTTGAGTCCCATCATATAAAGCCAGCCCCACCTGCGCGGTGGAGGTGTCAATTGCAAGCAGCATCACGCCCCTCCAAACATGGATTGGCGAACGCCATCCAAGAGACCATCAAAACGTTTGCCGCGCGCATGAAAATTCATCTGACGATGTTCCTCGGCGATGTGATCGAGATTGATCCATAAATTTTCTGCGGGAATTAAATTACCCAGCCGCTCCGGCCACTCGATAATAAGTGCGCCCTCCGCAAGCATGGCATCGAGATCAAGCTCCTCAGCCTCTGGCACAGAGTCGAGCCGATACGCATCAAGATGAAAAAACAGTCCGCCATCGGCGCGGCGATATTGATTGACGAGAATGAAGGTGGGGCTTGAAACCGAATCGATGGAACCCCAGCCTTGAGCAAGTCCCTGCACAAAGGTGGTCTTCCCCGCGCCGAGGTTGCCTTGCAGGCAGATCACATCCCCTGTTTTTAACGAACCGCCAAGACGCACGCCAATACGGCGCGTCTGCTCGGGGCTGCGGCTGAAAAACTCCAACATGTGTGCGTCTAAAATGGGCATGGCGAAAGAATTATACACCGCCCCCATTCGCAAGACTTCAGAAATCCGTTTTGATTTGCCTACCTTGAACATATCCAAAAAAGTTGAACCGCGCAGCGCGCAAAGGCCGCTAAGAAAAAACCTTAAATATCTTTGCGTTCTTCGCGAGCTTTGCGGTTAAAAATTCTTAAGTAGGACTTTCGCTCAATCTCGCTTTTTCATGTCACCCTGAGCGTTAGCGAAGGGTCTCTACCCCGAAATCAGAGATTCTTCGCTTCGCTCAGAATGACAAGCGAAAGTCCTGTTAAGAAACGTTTTTTTCGCGCAATCCGTGTACAAAAAATTTATTTCTTCTTTTTTCCCGGCATCATTCTCCCGATCTCCGTGCGAATGATGCGGTTGATGCGCCTTGGTATCTTATTCATGTTGTTCATATTGTTCGAGATCATCCGCTGAAAGAAATTACCGCGCCAGTTTTGCAGGATGGCTTCCAGATACAATTTCTCCAGCAGCCGCACCTGCCCTTCAATGGAATACTTCTCACTCAACATCATGGAATGTTTTCCAAAGCGTTCCAATTTCTCACGGTCTGCCAGCAGGTCTGCAACGGTATCTGCAAAGGTCTGGAGATTCAGCGGAACCGTGTACCCGTTCAGGTCATTTTCGATCATACCTTCAAAGGCTTCATCCGCCACTGCCACCAGCGGCTTGCCCGAAGCAATCGCTTCGATCACCGAAATCGGATGCACCTCGGTTGTGGATGCAGACAAAAATACGGTTGCATCATGAAAAATATCAGGCAGTTCTGCGCGGTTGACCATGCCCAAAAAGTGGATGCGGTCTTTCACACTGGTTCCATCCACTTTGATTTCAAGCCCCGCGCGCGCGCTCCCATCCCCTGCAAAAACCAAATGTGCATTCGGGATTCGCTTCGACAAAAGTTCAAACGCATCCACGATGAAATCGAGACGCTTCTCCGGGTCCATGCGGCCCACGGTCAGGAGGATCGGCGCATCGGACTTAATCCCCAGCCTGTTTCGCAAACTAGCGGCATTTTTCGCCGCCTTGAAACTGGTCAGATCAATTCCGTTTGGAATGACATTGATCGGGCGGTTCACCTTTTGCTCCAATAACAAGCGCTGGAATTTGGGCGAAGGCACAACGATCTGATCCCCAAGATTGGTGGAGGCCGAACTGAACCAGCCCGCCGCGTACTTCAACACGCTCGTCCCGCCAATGAACTTGACATAGTGGGTGTAATCGGTGATGGATGTGTGATAGGTGTAAATCAACGGCAGGCGCTTCGTGGATGCAGTGAGATAAGCCAGCAGTCCCACACTCAATGGGCTGTGCGCGTGCAGCACGTCAAAGTGCCTGCGCGTGAGTGACCACGTGGAGCGCGGCGTACCCAACACCGCCACATAAATGGGCGGGTTGTTCAAATACTTGAGCGATGGCAATCGCATCACGTTCGACTCACTGCTGTCCTTGTATCCGGGGAAACGCGGCGCAAAAATGGTCACTTGATGCCCGCGATTCTTAAGTCCCTCCGAGACCAGTTGCAGGGAAATGGAAACGCCGTTCACCTGCGGCGCATATGTATCTGTGAACAAGCCAATACGAAGCGACCCAATGGGAAGCTGCTGGTCTGTTTGCTGTAATTCCATGAAATCTCCTTGAGAAACCCCAAAGGTTTTATAAACCTTTAGGGTTTAATTTTTCTTCTTCGTGTGGCGTCAAATTTACCTTTAATCGTTTCGCAAGCTCCCGCCTTGTCAGCATCACGCGATGCCGACACCCCTTGCATTCCAAACCAATATCCGCGCCGAGGCGAATGACCGTCCACTCGTATGAGCCGCACGGATGCGGCTTCCGCAAGCGCAAATGATCGTTCAATTGCAAATCTGGAAGCATGTGCAGAATTATACCGCTCGGATATGGAATGACACGCCGCGCATATTAAGGATCAGTAGATCACGATTCTGGAGTCCATCAGCTTGCTGATGGGAATTTCGGGCAGCATCCACAGGACGGTGAGCTGCCCGACTCCAGAGTTTTTCATGAAGTATTGAGGATTTGTAAACGTAATCCGCGACTGTTCGACTAAAGACTATTTGACTATAATCCCGCCATGACTACTTTCAAATTCTTCCACCCAACCGAAGTCCGCTACGGGGATTTGGACCCGCAGGGGCATGTGAACAATGCCAACCATCTCACCTATTTCGAGCAGGCGCGGATTGCCTACATGATCGAGCTGGAATTGTTCACAAAGAACCAATCCTTCATGGAGATCGGAGTGATTCTGGCGGATGTTCACGTCGCCTACCTTGCGCCGATCTATTTTGGCGAACGCATCAAGGTTGGGGTTCACGTTTTGAAATTAGGGAACAAGTCCATGACGTGGGCGCAGAATATCGTGGATGCAAAAACGGGCAAAGAGTTGGCCAAAGGGGAAGTTATCATGGTAACGTATGACTACAAGGAAGAAAAGACAATCAATATTCCGCACGAATGGCGCGAGAAGATCAAAGTGTTTGAAGGTTTGTAAATTAGTATCTGATGTTACGCACCGTCCCGAAGGTTTGGGCTACAAACCAGCTTGATTTACGAGAACCTTCGGGACGTTTCGCGTAAGGTGAGTTAGTATCTCGTGCCGAGTCATTTTTTGGCGACACACGCGCGGCGCTACGTTTGGCGCAGTGCAACGGATTGAACGCCACCACGAATTGGATCATGGCGTATTTGCTTGGTTAATGTCACACCTGCACTTGCGTGCTGGTGCAAGTGTTGCGAGGGCGATAGCCCGAAGCAATCCCACACTATGCTGGAGATTGCTTCGTCGCTCCGCTCCTCGCAATGATGGGAGATAATATGAAACTAGATGCCGCACTTCCCGCCTTTCAATTGAAGGATGTACCTGCAATTGCGAAAGCCGCACAAGAGACGGGCTTCGCCGCGCTGTGGACTCAAGAGACCCAGCACGATCCTTTTCTGCCCTGTGCGCTGATCGCTGAACATTCAGAGACTCTCCGCTTTGGCACGGCTATCGCGGTCTCGTTTTCACGTTCGCCCGCCAACCTTGCCTACACCGCATGGGACCTGGCGGCACAGTCTGGGGGTAGATTCATTTTGGGGTTGGGCACGCAGGTCAAGGCGCATATTGAGCGGCGCTTTGGGGTTCTGTGGCCCGAGTCTGTGACGGGGAAACTGCGCGAGCAAATTCAAGTCATCCGCGCATTTTGGGACACCTGGCAGAACGGCACGAAGTTAAATTTCCGCGGCGAGTATTACAAAATTACGTTGATGTCGCCGTTCTTTAATCCTGGCGCAATTGAGACTCCGAACATTCCAATTTATATTGCGGGTGTGAATACAGGTCTTGCAAAACTCGCGGGCGAATTGTGCGAGGGATTCCATGCGCATCCATTTAATAGCCCGCGCTATATGAATGAAGTGATGATGCCAGCCATCGAAGAAGGTTTGCAAAAAAGCGGAAGAAAGCGCAGTGACATCACCGTTTCGATGACTCCCTTCATAGCGACCACGCCCGAAGAAGAAGGCTTCGCACGGATGCAGGTAGCTTTTTATGCCAGCACCCCCTCCTACAAAGCCGTGATGGATTTCCACGGTTGGGGTGAGACTGCCGAAAAATTATCAGGCTTCGCATCCAAGGGCGAATGGGCCGAGATGCCGATGCTCATCACCGACGAGATGCTGAACGAATTTTGCCTGATGACCACGCAGGAAAACCTGGCCGAGGATTTAAAGAAACGCTTTGAAGGAATTGCGGACAGAATTACGCTGTACACGCCCTTCGTCCCTGGCGAGAAGGATGAGTGGTGGAGGGGGCTGGCGGGGGCGCTTAATTAACTGATGTTACGCACCGTCCCGACACTTGCGCCGCGCGTCAGTGCGGTGAGGATCACTACTCCAGCAGTAAGTAACCGTGTAAAAACAACTTCCCTATTTTGAACTTTGAGCTATCCCATGCTCGGCGGGATAAATCCCTGCCTCAGTTCTTGCAAGTCGGCTAAAGCCGACTCAGCCCCGAAGGGGCTTCCATGTACTGAGGCAGGACTTTAGTCCGACGGTTCTGCGGGAAAAGCGGAAGTTATTAATGCACAATTACTAACTCACCTTACGCACCGCCTATGATTCCCTCCCGAAGGACATCGGGACGATGTGAGCGGAGCGAAGGGTCTCTAAGATAGTCGTAGAGACCCTTCGCTATCGCTCAGGGCGACATGACCCTAAAACACGCAAAACTGCGTAACATCAGTTACTAAGAGACTCTTCGGTCGCGAAGATTAGCGTATATATTTAAAAATTTCACGAACAAAGGAAGCAAAGAAATACCAATGAACTTCACCGACTACCAGCTCAAATCCCGCGCCACTGCAAAATACCCCGCCATTGGGCACGCCGTTATTTACCCCGTTCTCGGCCTCGTCAACGAAGCGGGCGAAGTGGCTGGCAAGATCAAAAAAGTCTTTCGCGATAAAGACGGCCAGATCAGCGCTGAAACCCGCGAAGCCCTCAAAGCCGAACTCGGCGATGTGCTCTGGTATCTGGCCCAAACCTGCACCGAATTGGACATTTCCCTCGACGAAGCGGCCGAAGCCAACATAACCAAACTTTTGGACAGGCAGGCGCGCGGTAAGATACAGGGAGACGGGGACAACCGATAACCAGTTCGAGTTTCAAAGTTGCAGGTTCAAAGTTGAAATTACGAACCTTATAACCTTCAACCTGCCACCCGCTAACCTTCCAGCCTGCAACTTTCAAGACAAGGAGGAGTCATGTTATTTCAAGCGACATTATTGGTTGATCTCATGGCAATGGCAACCTGCCTGTGGATGGCATTCTATCTTTTCGCGCGGGGGTTTCCAAGCAAAGTAACCATGCGGGGGGTGATCCTGCTCCTGGCCCTATCCGCTTTTTTCTTTGGCGCGTACAACAACCTCTTCAATCAAGTCTCTGGCACAGCCGCATGGCGCGCCACTTTCCTCATCATCGGCATCGCCGCCTGGTACGACCTCACGCTCACCATCCTGCCCGATTCGCATCGCAAATCCCTGCTCCCGTGGGCGGTTGGGATTTACACCCTCGGCCTCGTGACCATCGTACTTTTGCTCAGCACGCGCAACGTCTTCATTGGCGAGCAAGGCAATATATTGTATGTCGCCCGCATGGGAGTCGGCCTGCCTTATATTTTGTATGGGGTTTTTGAGATCGCCGCTTGTTTCGGGCTTTTCCAGAACCTGCTCTCGCACGGAAAGATCGGCATCACCTCGCAAGGGAAATTTTTTCTGTTCGCATCCATCTTCCCAGTGGTAGGCGTCGCCTACGGCGTCATCGCCCTTGCCATCTCACCGCCCCTGCCGCGTTTATATCAAGACCTGCTGATCTTCAGCGGCGTCTTTCTGATGGGCATTTCCATAGCACGCCATCAAACCCTTGTGGAGCGACGCACGACTCTTCAGGATTTTCCCGTCACCAGCCTGACGATTCTTCTACTAGCCATCGCCTACACCCTGATAGCGCTGCGCCTCGGACTCCCCCTTCAGTTGGTCGGTCCACTCGTGGCATTTGTGGTGCTGACACATGCCCTGTACGACCTCGTGCGCGAGTTCCTCGAACGTCTGCGCATTCGCAGCGAGAGCAGGCTCCGCAAACAATTACGCCAGCTTGAAAATGAAAGTTCCTCAGAAAATACGCTCCGCCTGCGCCTGCAACATGGACTTGATCTGCTGTGCAGCACGCTCAATGCATATAGCGGGTTTATCGCCATCAAACGGGGAGATGAATTCGTCGTAACAGCGAGCAGGTCTTCGGTCCAGTTGGAGCGGCATTTTTCTTCGTCCACACTTGCCTACGAAGATATCTCCCACACGCAAAACGACGAAGTTCCAAATATCATCTATTTCGCCCCATCGTTTGACGGGCAAACCCAAATTGCCATCGTGGGCATCGGCAAGCCAAACAACAGACTGGATTATTCCCACGGAGACCTGGACCTGCTCTCGGAAGTGGCTGACCAGATCGGCACGATCGTTTCGCTGAGCAATGGACAGCCACAGTTTGAGCAGACCTTTGCACAATCGGAAATCAACGAAAATGAAGCGAGCATGGTCGCAGGCGAAATGCTTGACGCGATGGGCAGCAACCCAGACCAGGAGTTCGTCAAGATTGTCGAAGAAGGCCTGCGCAATTTGTCGGATTATATTGTGCTGGGGCAGTCACCGCTCGCCGACAAGCTGGGAGTGAAAGCAGGCTCGCACATCGAGCGCGGCAGGGAATTGCAAAAGACCATCGTCGCTTCGATTGAATTATTGCGGCCTGCCGATAAACGCCCGCCTGAGCCGCTCCCGCGCGTTTGGTACAACCACGCAGTTCTGCACGATGCCTACGTGGAGGGCGTGCCCAACCGCGAGATCATGGCGCGCTTGTATATTTCCGAAGGCACGTTCAACCGCACCCGCCGCAACGCCATCCGCGGGTTGGCGAGGTTGTTGATGGAGAAAAAGACGGCAGTGAAATAAGACGCCATTTGGCTTTTAGCCCCTGAAGGTTTGCAACCTTCAGGGGCTTTTTATTTTTACGGTGTCATTCTGAGTAAAACCACGGCGAAACAAAGCGCCGTTCATTGCGTCCTCTTTGGGGAAAGCCAAAGAAACAAGAGCTTCAGCCGCGAATTACACGAATTTTCGCGAACTGGTTTTTAAAATCCGTTTAATTTAGCGAAATTGGTGGCAAAAAGGGTTTTGAAAATCCTTGTTCCTTAGTAGCGAAGCGAAGAATCCCCGTGACTTTCGTAGAGACCCTTCGCTATCGCTCAGGGTGACATTCAAGGGGGCTTTTAAAGTTGGCGTCTTTTGGCAGTTCCTGACCTGTCTTTGGCAGTTCAAAAATGCGAAAGTGGGACTACCAAAGGAGTTCGCCATGAAAAAAATCTTTACTATAGTATTTCTGGTCGCCGCTTTAGCCGCCGTCTGGATCTTCCGAGTTCCCGCTGCGGATTTGCTCAGCTGGTTCGGAAATCGCGAGGCTGTTGTCAACTCCATTGAGCAACTTGGGATGTGGGGACCGCTCGTCCTGATCGTCCTGCTTATTCTGCAAGTCTTCCTGGCTTTCATCCCCGGCCAGGCGCTGATGGTGGCCTGCGGATATGTCTACGGCTTTGGGCTGGGACTCCTGATTTCATGGTTCGGGTTATTCGCAGGCGGGCAAATGGCTTTCGCTCTCGCGCGCCGCTACGGGCGTCCCTTTGCCGAACGCTGGATCACCCCTGACATTTTATCGAAATGGGACAAGGCCGCAAACGGACAAGGCGTTGGCTTCTATGCCCTCTCCCTGGTTTTGCCCATCTTCCCCAACGATGCCATGTGCTACGTGGCCGGGCTTGGGAAAATTCAATCCCGCCGCTTCACCGTTGCCAACACCCTTGGCCGCGGATTGGCCTGCCTGTTCACCAGCGCTGCTGGCGCGTTCGGAAGTCAATTAAGCATTCAAAGCTGGGTCATCATCGCCTTCGTTGTTGTACTGGTTTGCATCGGCTGGCTCGTCGTCAAAAATTTCAAGCCGAATCTTTTGATCGCATAAAGGAGACCGCCATGATGACACCCATTCAAATCTCCCGAATCGTCCTGAAATCCTATTTCACAATTTTCAACCGCAGCTTTGACGTCAACGAAAACTGTCCCCTGCCCGATGGGCCCAAGATCATTGCGATGAATCACACCCCAGGCTTCGACCCGCTCTACCTGCCTTTCATTCTCAAAGACACGCCTCACTTTCTCCTGCAAGACGGCATGTTCAATATCCCATTCATCGGTTGGATGCTGAAAGAGTCAGGCCAGATCCCCGTCTACCGTGGGACGGATAGGGCCAGGGAAGCCAGGGAACAGGCGTGTGAAATCCTGCGCGCAGGCGGGACGATTGCCATCTTCCCCGAGGGAAAAGATGTCGAGTTCGGAAAACGCATCCCCGCAAAAACAGGTGTTGTGCGAATGGCGCTCGAAACGGGCGCGCCGATCATCCCGCTCGGCTTGTTCGCACCGAGTCAAAAACTCACCCCGCTTAACTTTCAATGGGAAGGAACCCCGCGCAGCGGAGCATGGCAATTCTCAGGCAAAAGCTACATGCGCATTGGAACTCCGTGGATGCCGAAGGCCCATTCAGATATTCACATGCAAACCGAAGAATTAATGGACCGCATCTATTTACTCGTTGCAGAAGCAGAAAAGGAATCGCAATGCGTATCGCATACCTTACTCAACCCTATCCCCCAATGGTGAGCGGAGCCTCGATCGTGGCCGAACAACTGGCGCAGGAAATGGCAAACCGCGGGCACGAGGTACTCGTCATTGCCGCGAGCGAAAAGCAACATGCCTACACCCAAACGGAAGGGAATCTCACGGTCATCCGTCTGATATCCATCAACAACCCGCTGCGGGTCGGCCAGAAAATTTTACTCGCCCCACGCCGTAAAGTATTACAGGCCCTGCGTGATTTTCAACCAGATGTGATTCACGCCCACGAACCCGTTCAAATGGGCTCACCTGGCCGCGAGTATGCAAGGCAATCCTGCATTCCCATCACAATGACCACGCACCAACTGCCCTGGTTCGTTGCAAGCTACCTGCCAGATAAATTTGGCATCCGCAAGATCGTGGAAGCAGCCCTCTGGAAATATGCAAGCTGGCTGACAAAAGAGTTTTCATCCGTGATCTCACCCACACAAACCATCTCGCGGATCATCAAGAGTAAAACAGGCACAAAGCCGAGAACCATTTCCTACGGGATCGACCTGCAAATCTTTCATTCGCATTCATCTGCTGAGGAGGAAATTGCAACCCGCTGCCAATTTGACCTGCCTTTGAATGCCCCAATCATCCTCCACACTGGCAGGCTTGACACTGATAAATCAGTGGAACGTGTGATCCTCGCAGCAGGAGCAGCTATTCGGGAGTCCGATGCGTATCTGCTTGTCGTGGGAGATGGCAACCAGAAGCGTTCACTCATCCAGCTTTGCAGGTCGCTTGGCATCGAGTCACGAGTCCACTTCACTGGCTTTATTTCAAATAAGGAAGAACTTGCAAGGATATACAGAATATCCAGTGTGTTTGTGACCGCCTCCGAAATCGAAACCCAGGGCATCGCCATCCTCGAAGCCGCCGCCAGCGGGCTGCCCATCGTGGCGGTCAAGGCCACCTGCATTCCTGAGATCGTACAGCATGGAGTCAACGGCTACCTCGCCAATCCCGGTGACATTGACGCCATGAGCAGATGCATTGCCAAAATATTAAGTAACCCAGCCAAAGCTTGCGAAATGAAGCTGAAAAGCCGCGCCATCGCGGAAAAATTCAGGGCAGAGGTCACATTCGCGAAGCACGAAAGACTTTACAAACAGATGATCAGGCAAAAAAGCAGGCAGGCATTCGCCCCCGAAAAACCAGCCAAAAATCCCCTATACGTTTAGCTAGGTATTTTGCGGTAAGATACAGACGGAAGGGGACAACAAGGAACTGTAAGCGGCCAGCCATTAGCTTTTAGCTAACAGCCAACCGCTAAACGCTAAACGCTAAAAGAACCCGTAG
>CAKKRM010000200.1 GCA_919902735.1 Anaerolineales bacterium
TCACTAATCTCTAATCTCGGGGGCAGCGACCTTCACCGCACTTGCGCCGCGGCTGTGTGCGGCGAGCAATCTCCGCGCAATGTTATATTCACTTCCCAACCATCTCTTTGATCTGCTCGATGTACGCCAGACTCTGATGCCTGAAATAAGTATTGTACAACTCGGCATAATGTCCGTTTTGAGTTAACAAACCATCATGACTGCCTTCTTCGATAATCGTCCCTTTTTGCATGACGACGATGCGGTCCGCGGCTTTGACGGTGGAGAGGCGATGCGCGATCAGGATACTGGTCGTGTTTTTCAAGATGAGATTCAAGGCCTGCTGAATTTGCCATTCGGTGAACGGATCGATGCTGGCGGTGGCTTCATCCAAAATAAAGATGGCGGGGTTTTGTACCAGCACGCGCATCAACGCCACGAGTTGACGCTGCCCCATGGACAAGCGGTTTCCGCGCTCGCCAACTTCGGTGTGCAGGCCATCAGGCAGGGTTTCCAGCCATTCGCCGTCGCCGATTCTTTTGGCGAGCTTGAGCATCTCCGCTTCGGGGACGCCAGGCGCAGCGTAGCGGATGTTCTCGATGACCGTGCCTGAAAACAGGAATGGAACTTGTGACACAATGCCAAGCTGGCGGCGATATTGTGTTAGGTCAAAGGTGCGGATATCGCGCCCATCGATCAGCAAACGCCCCTGTTGATATTCGTAGAATCTTGCGATCAACTTTGCAATGGATGATTTGCCCGCGCCGGTATGTCCTACCAGCGCAAGAGTCTCTCCGGGTTGGATGAGCAGGTCGAAGTCCGTAAGAACCGATTCCTTATCCGAATAGCGGAAGTGCATGTGCTCAAAATTAATCTCACCTTTGAGTCGCGGCACATCCTGTTTTTCTTTTTGAACCACATTTGGGTCGGCATCGATCAAAGCGAAGACGCGCTCTGCGGCGGAAAGCCCGCCCTGGATCTGCGCCCAAAACGAAGTGAGATTTAGAACGGGGAAGAAGAATTGGTCGAGGCTCATGATGAAGAGATACCACGCGCCAATGCTGACCATGCC
>CAKKRM010000201.1 GCA_919902735.1 Anaerolineales bacterium
ATCACAGAAAGAAACCTTTGAAACGATGACTAAATTTTATTTCCGATAACGTCTAAAGTTGATACAGCAGACGCTTATTCTCTCGATGGCCCGTACAGTGAGAAATGGAAAAAGGAATTGTTCTTCGGCGCGGCGCAGGTCAAAAAGAATTATGTCTCTTTTTATCTGATGCCTGTTTACATCTACCCCGACTTGCTAAAAAATATTTCCCCTGAACTCAAAAAGCACATGCAGGGAAAATCCTGCTTCAACTTCAAGAAGGTCGAAAAAACCCTGTTTGAAGAGTTAAGTCAACTCACCAAACACGGATTTGAACGGTTTATGAAGGAAGAGTATTCGTAGATTGTATAATCAGCAGATCACGATTCTGGAGTCGATCAGCTCACCGTCCTGTGGATGCTGATCGGCATTTCTCCAGAGTCTTTCGTGAAGTACTGATTAGACTTTATCGGAAATAACACACAGGCGCCGTCCCGACACTTGCGCCGCGCGCAAGTGCGGTGAGGTTTTTTTCGAGGAATTTGAACGCCTGGCAGCAACCTTCGGGACGTTTTTTCTAATTACCGATAAAGTCTATTATATAAAAACCTATGAACTCGTCCGCTGAATTCGGACGAACCGCGACACTGGAGACCTCATGTCATTCTCGAACACTCCGCGCCCCGAGGCATTAATATCTCTTGCAGATGTGAAGTTCACGCCGTTCTGGTTGGACGACCCGAACAAGCCCGAGCCTGCTTCCGCGCTTACCGAAAAGATCACGGCTGATCTCATCGTGGTTGGCGCGGGCTTCACAGGTCTGTGGACGGCGCTGTTAGCCAAGCAGGCTGACCCAAACCGTGATGTGGTTTTACTCGAAGCCGGGGAAACTGCCATTGGCGCCAGCGGACGGAACGGCGGCTTTGTCGCTTCCTCGCTGACGCACTCCTACCAAAATGGAATGAACCGCTGGAAAAATGAAATGCCCAAACTGGTGGAACTCGGGCACAAGAATCTCGACGGCATTGAAAATACCATCAAACAATTTAATATCGATTGCGATTTCCTTCGCTCGGGCGAGATCAATGTTGCCACCGAAGAATATCAAGTAGATGACTTGCGCAAAGAAGCGGAAGAGTCCGCGCAGGTGGGGGAGCACATTCAATTTTTGGATTCAACCGAACTGCGAAAGCGAGTCAATTCGCCCACGTATCTTGCGGGCATTCACGATCCATCCGTCGCCATGGTCAACCCCGCGCGGTTAGCGTGGGGGCTGAGGCGGGCATGCTTACAGCTTGGAGTCCGCTTGTTTGAGAGCACGCAGGTAACGGCGTTGGAAGAGAAGCGCGACGCGAAGCGTGTCATCCTCAAAACACAATACGGTCAAATCGAATCCAAAAAAGTTGCGCTTGCCACCAATGCCTTCCCGCCATTGCTCAAGCGGCTTTCGTTTTACATGGTGCCCGTTTACGATTACGTGTTGATGACCGAGCCGTTGACTAAATCGCAGCGCGATGCAATTGGCTGGCATGGGCGCGAAGGCCTGAGCGACAACGGCAATCAATTCCATTACTATCGCACCTCTGAAGATGGACGGATTCTATGGGGCGGCTACGATGCGATTTATTATCGGAATAACGGAGTTGCGCCGCATCTGGAAAATAGCCCCGCTTCTTTCGCCCGTTTAGCTGAGCACTTCTTCCAAACATTCCCCCAGCTGACGGGGCTGCGCTTCACCCACGCCTGGGGCGGCGTGATCGACACCTGCTCACGCTACACCGCATTTTGGGGCAAAGCCATGCACGGAAAAGTTGCCTACTCGTTAGGCTATACAGGCCTTGGCGTTGGCGCATCCCGTTTCGGCGCACAGGTGATGCTGGACTTATTAGACGCGCAAGCGCGAAAAACCGAACGCACCGAATTGCAAATGGTGAAATCCAAACCCTTCCCATTCCCACCTGAACCGTTCCGCTCACCGATCATCAACTTCACAAGATGGTCTTTGGATCAGGCGGATCAAAATGCGGGGAGGAGAAATCTCTGGTTGAAGATGTTGGATGCGCTGGGGTTGGGGTTTGATTCGTAGTTGTGTCATGTCATTGCGAGGGCGATGCTTTCCGCCCGAAGCAATCTCTATGATAGTGTAGGAGATTGCTTACCCATTCGGGTACGATGTCGCCGCCAAAGTACAAGAGCGGCGGCTCGCAATGACACGAACCATCGCAGTAGTATAATCTGCCATATTGGGACACCTACCTCTGATGCCACCCACCCGCCCCCTCAAAGTTTTTCTATGCCACGCTTCGGCGGATAAGCCTGCTGTGCGGAGGTTGCACGACGCGCTTAGAGCCGAAGACTGGATTGACCCATGGCTGGATGAGGAGAAACTTTCATTTGGGCAACACTGGACAACCGTTATCGAAGACACGCTTGACGCGGCGGACGTTGTCCTTATTTTTCTCTCACGTAATTCTGTTCACAAAGAAGGCTTTGTTCAGAGGGAATTGAATTATGCCTGGGAACTTTCTTTGGAGAAACCGCGCGATGTCATTTTCCTGATCCCATTTCGGCTTGATGATTGCGAAGTCCCGCGCTTCCTACGTTCGAGGCAATGGGGGGATTATTTTGGCGGGAAGGAAGAAAACACATATCAGATTTTATTACGCTCGTTGAAGCAACGCTATCATCAAAAAATGACATTGGAAGCCGAAGAACAAGAGCAGCGCAATGCTTCACAGAAAGCAGAGCGCGAGAAGATAGAGCTTGAAGTCTGGGAGAAATTAGCTCGCGAAAAAGCAAAGCGCGAGAAGGTAGAACTTGAAACTAAAGAGAAATCAACTCGTGAAAAAGCGGAACGTGATGCTGCTGAAAAAGCAAAGCGTGAAAAGGTAGACCAGGAAGCCGCAGAGAATGCAAAGCGCGAGAAGGTAGTACTTGAAGCCAAAGAGAAATTAGCTCTTGAAAAGGCGGAACGGGATGCTGTAGAGAAAGCAAAACGAGAGAAGATAGTACTTGAAGCTAGCGAGAAATTAGCTCGTGAAAATGCAGAGCGTGAAGCCCTTGCAAAAGCCGCGCGTGAAAAAACAGAACGGGAAGCCAAAAATAAATTGGCTCGTGAGAAAGCAAAACGTATAACAAAGCCCGAACCTGAAAAGCAATTGGGGACAAAACTCCCATCATGGGGCATCGGATTAATTGCTTTTGCCGCGCTTGCAGTGATGGTTTGGGGACTTTCCGCGCTTCCTGCCTCCCCCGAGCCGACTCAAACACCCTCTGCCACGCAAACTCTTTTCGTTGAGCCTGCGACTGCGACAAAAATACAGGTGCCTGCAACCAGCACAGCCACCATCATCCCAACGCCAACTCTTGGCATTGGCTCGATCATGAATAGCGAGAAAGATGGCGCGACTCTTGTCTATGTGCCAGAGGGAGAATTCTTAATGGGGTCGAAAGACACTGATTCGCCATCTTATGATGATGAGAAGCCACAACATTCTGTGACTCTGGATGCCTTCTGGATCGATCAAACCGAAGTAACCAATGCCATGTATGCTATTTGTGTATTGGATGACGAATGCGATCAACCAAGTTCAATTTCGTCGTCCACCCGCAATAGCTATTTCGGCAACTCAGAATTTGATGGCTATCCCGTGATTAATGTTTCTTGGGAGGATGCCAAAACTTATTGCTTATGGGCAGACCGCCGCCTGCCTACCGAAGCCGAATGGGAAAAAGCCGCACGCGGCACTGACGCGCGTATTTATCCCTGGGGCAATGACACGCCCAATAGCACTTTGCTGCTCAATTACAATCAAAATGTTGGTGATACAACAGCGGTTGGCAATTATCAAAGCGGAGCCAGTCTTTATGGCGCGTATGACATGGCAGGCAATGTTTGGGAATGGGTAAACGATTGGTACAATGAAACTTATTATCAAGATACGATTTCCTCAAATCCATTAGGGCCAGATTCGGGTCAATACCGAGTGTTGCGTGGCGGCTCGTGGAGCAACAACAATGACGACGTCCGCTCTGCCAACCGCTACTGGAGCGATCCAGCGTATACCGACGACTACGTCATTGGCTTTCGTTGCTCCCGCTCACCATAGTTCTGTTATTCTGAATTCTGGTTTTCTGAAAAACTGAAGCAGGTTTTGTTCTTTTCCTCCCGCCGCAAGGCGGGCCGGATTTTTTGGCAGAACACAATGGGAAAAACTTACTACAACCTTTACGATAAAATGTACAGCCCATTAAATCTTTGGTGGGCATATAAAGACGCGGCGCGCGGCAAACGCTACACGCCAGCCGTTGCGTCTTTTGAATATGACCTTGAAAAAGACTTAATTGAAATTGAACATGATTTAAAAAATGACATGTATGAAATGGGCGGTTACCACAGTTTTGAAATTGACAAACCAAAAAGACGATTGGTAAACGCCGCGCCATTTCGAGACAGGGTTGTTCATCATGCGCTTATGAATATGATCGAGCCTTTGTTTGAACGCCAATTTATTTTCGATAGCTACGCCAACCGAAAAGGCAAAGGCACACATCACGCGCTTGACCGCGCCACGTATTTTTTACGGCGTTATCAATATGTTATGCATCTTGATGTACGCCAGTTCTTCCCTTCGGTTGATCACGAAATTCTGCTTTTCATTTTATCCCGCACAATTGGCGATGAACGTGTAATGAAGTTGGCGCGAAAGATCATTTCAAGCGGCGCAGAAGTGCAGGCGGGTGAATATGATATGGTTTATTTTCCAAAAGATGACCCTTCGACTGGCTCAGGGTAGGGCTTATTCGCAAAAGAACGCCCGCGCGGTCTGCCGATTGGCAATCTCACTTCACAGCATTGGGCAAACGTTTATCTCAATGAACTTGATCAACATGCCAAGCGCGTCTTGAAATGCCATGCTTACATCCGTTATGTGGACGATGTTCTTCTGTTTGCAAATGATAAAGAACTATTGACTAAATGGAAAAAAGAAATTGTAGATTTTCTGCAAACATTACGCTTGACCTTGCACGAAACCAAAGCCCAGCCTCGTCCAACAACAACAGGCGTTCCTTTTTTGGGGTTTATTGTTTTTCCCGAATATCGCCGTTTGAAATCTGCAAATGGATATGCTTTTCAAAGGCGTTTGAAATGCATGTTGATTGCCCGCAGACAAGGCGAATTATCGCAAAAGGATTTTACGAATCGTCTGGTCAGTTGGATAAATCACGCAAGTTCGGGCGACACTTGGAATCTAAAAAGATCGCTTCTCATTAAATCTGGAATTTATGGAGGCAGTAATGGATGAAAGGAAACAATCCCCAATTTTTACGCGCACGTCCGATTTGATACTCTGGCTTTTGGATCATACGGAGAAATTCCCCAAAAGCGAACGCTTCCGCATGGCAAAACGCCTTGAAGACAGCGTTTTTTCTTTTTATGAGTTATTGATCGAAGCAACGCGTTCCACCAAAAGGAAACGTCAATTGTTGATTCAAGCAGATGTGGAATTGGAAAAGTTGCGATTATATGTCCGCATGTCGCAGCAACGCAAACTGACCAATATCTCCCAATATCATTTTGTGGCTGGCGCTTTGGTTGAAATTGGGAAACTATTGGGAGGCTGGTTGAAAACTGTTCCAGAATCATAATTAACATGTCGTTGCGAGGGCGTTCTTGATCTTCGCCCGAAGCAATCTCCTGTTTATGGGGCAGAGCGCAACGACAGAAAGGCATACTCAGATGTGAAATCTGTTTATTGCAGGGATGCCGGAAGAGTGTTGCGTGGCGGCTCGTGGAACAACAACAATAACAACGTCCGCTCTGCCAACCGCAACAGGAACGATCCAACGAATACCAACAACAACATTGGCTTTCGTTGCTCCCGATTACTTCCAAGAGTTATCTATCAACCAGAATGCGGCATGTTCAAGGATATGCCGCGCGTGTTGTGGATGTGAGCGCCGGTGATTCCTGTCCGTTCGAGAGGGCGGGCGAATATATAAAAGTCCCGCTCCCTTTGCTGAAAGAGGCGATTGGAGCGGGACAATACGGGATCGTTTTTTGAAGGAGATGAATCTATGAAAGAATTCTATCGCGCCAAGCATAGTGATCTGTTTGTGGAATTTACGCGCTATCTCATCACACATCCCAAATTCAGTGAAAAAATCCCCGAAGGCGCGGAAGTGATTTTGTTGGACAGCCGCGACAAAGGCCACACGCGTTTTATGCTTAAAAATGCGCCAAAAGGCAAAGTCAATGTTGTATTCATAGATGTGGGTGAATTAGCTCCCATCCGTTCGCGATTGCGAAAACCGAAAATCATAGCGCGTCCGTCCGCAGTGGTCACTGGATATTAAACCAAAGGCCTCCGAGTTCTTCAAGAACTCGGAGGCCTGCATTTACTTCTTCACAGGCTTGGACATCTCTCCCACCACCGCGTTATATAAACTCTCCGCTTTCAATTCGCTGAGTGAATAGCACGGCGCTTCGAGGTGGTCTGCCAGTTGCTGGGCGAGGCCCTGGTCAAAGGCGGCGTGTTCCATGTTTTTGGATTCTATGGGGTAAAATATCAGTGTGAAAATCTATCTTGATACCAGCGTATACAACCGTCCCTTTGACGATCAGACCCAGCCGCGTATCTGGATGGAAACTCTGGCGTTGGCATTGGTTTTGCAATTAGTGGAGGCTGGCGAAGCGACTCTTGTCAATTCGTCCGTGCTGGAATTCGAGAACAGCCGCAATCCAATTTCACTCCGACAAGATTGGATGACGCGTTGCCTGGGACAGTCAACGGCTTATCAACTTGTGGACGAGTCTATTCGTGGGCGCGCAGAATCTCTTGAAAAGCATGGACTGAAAGCAATTGATGCTTTGCATGTGGCGTGCGCCGAATCCGCTGGAGCGGATTATTTTTTGACTTGTGATGATCGTTTATTGAAGAAGCAAAAGTACATTAGCGTACCATCCATGAATCCGCTTGATTTTGTTCAAAAAGTAATGGGAGAGCAACCATGACCATTCATGTTCCAAGTGAAAGACAGGTTATTCAGGAGGCGGTTCAGGTGTTGATGATGCACATGAGTCCCGCCAAAGCCACGCGCTTCTGGGCTTCGTGGCAGGTTGGCGAAGGGGATTACCTTGCCATTCGTGAGCAACTGTTTGCAAAGGAAACTGTGAAATCTCTTTACAAGCAAATTGAAGAATTTCAGAAAAAGAAAACAAGAAAGTAATAACCAAAGACCTCGGAGTTCTCCAAGAACTCCGAGGTCTTTTTGCTTCTCACTTCTTGGCAGGCTTCGACATCTCATCTCTGACCGTGTTATATAAATTCTCTGCCTTCAATTCACTTAAGGCGTAACACGGCGCTTCGAGATGATCGGCCAGTTGCTGGGCGAGGCCCTGGTCAAAGGCGGCGTGCTCCATGTTGATGACCACGGAGCGGGTCTTCTCGTTTGCGATCATTTCCGCAAATTTGAAACCCTCTTCTTGAGGGGGAAGTGTGCCAAGAGAAACGTTGCCTGCTCCGTCTGTCAGCACAATCAGAAGCGGTTCCACATCAGGGTGGATGTGTTTTTCGTGAGTCAGCACATCATGTGCCATGAACAAGCCTGCGGAGAGCGGAGTCTTTCCGCCGACGGGAATATCCATCAATGCGCGCTGGGCAAGTTGAATTGAGTTGGTGGGGGAAAGGACCAGCGTGGCGCGGTCTTTCTGGAAAACGATTAGTCCCACACGGTCACGGCGTTGATAGGCATCTGTCAACAGTGAAAGGATGGCGCCCTTTGTGGCGTTCATGCGTTCGGCTACTGCCATAGACCATGAAGCATCCACGAGGAAGAGCACGAGATTCGCCACACGCTTCACGCGGATCTTGCGTTGCAAGTCACTTCTTTTGATCGAGAATGCCAGCTTCTTGCGTTCTTCACTGCGTTGCTTTTGGAAGGGTGCGGCGGCGCGGAAGGTGGCATCGAAGGCGATGTCTGTGAGGTTGTCTCCTGCGGGGCGCGATTTAATATAGCGGCCATGCTTGCGCTCTGTTTTGGTGAGCGAACGGCGTCCAGCTTTTTTTCTGGTTAGTTTATCGAGCGGGGTATTTAATTTACGAGGCTGGAAGGTCTCGCCTGCTTTTACCTTTTGTCCGCCGTCCCACCAATTGGCATTGGAACTCGCAAAGACTTCCTGCTGCGGCATGGGTTCAGGGTTGCCCTGCTGCGGACCTTCCTGCTGTTCATCTTCGAGTTTTAAGTTTTTTTTTCCTCTGCTTCGCCATCCTGCTTGCTTTCGGATTCATCATCCGCTTCGCTCGGGACCGATTGACCTGCCAGCTGCTCGATGCGTTCCTGCAACTGTTCAGTGGTCATCTCGGCCTGCTGGAAGGGTGTGCGTTTGATGCGGTGCGGCAGCGCCAACTCTGCGGCGAGGGCAATATCGTGATCGTTGATCTTGGTGCGGCCTTCGAAGGCGGCTTCGGCGCGCGCGGCTTTGAGGATGACCAAATCAGCGCGGTGGCCATCCACGTTGAGGGAAGCGGTCAACGCGGCGATGGAGAGCAGGTCACGGCTGGAGTAGGTGACATGGTCCACGAGTTCGCGGGCGCGAGCGATTTTCTGCGAGAGTTCTTCCTCTTTTGGAAGCCAAAGTTTGCGGAAGGCTTCTGCATCTTTTTCGTAGGAAATGTTGCGTTCCATGATGGTAACGCGTTCACGCGCCTCACGGATGCCGACAATGTCCATCGCAAGCGCGAAGCGATCCAGCAACTGGGGGCGGAGATCTCCTTCTTCAGGATTCATCGTCCCAACGAGAATGAAGCGAGCGGGATGGGCAAAGGAAATGCCTTCGCGTTCGACCGTGTTCACGCCCATGGCCGCTGAGTCGAGCAGAATATCCACTACGTGATCGTCGAGCAGATTGACTTCATCGATGTAAAGCAAGCCGCGGTTTGCGGAAGCGAGCACGCCAGGCTCAAAATGGCGTTCGCCTTTTTGAATGGCTTTTTCAATATCCAATGTGCCGACCACGCGGTCTTCGGTGGCGGAAACAGGTAGGTTAACAAAGGGTGTGGCGCGTTCGGATGTGGGAAGTTTTTTGGAGGCTGTGGCGCGTTCCTTGCATTCCGTACACCAGGTTGCGGGTTTATCGGGGTCGCATCCAAAGCGGCAATCCTGCACCACCTGAACTTTGGGAAGCAGGGCGGCCAACGAACGCGCGGCAGTGGATTTTGCAGTGCCGCGTTCGCCGCGGATCAACACGCCGCCGATGCGGGTGTCCACGGCATTCAAAATGAGAGCGCGTTTCATGCGCTCCTGTCCAACGATGGCTGTGAAGGGAAAGATTGCGGGCATTTATTTACTCCAGCCCGTGATTATAATGCCTGTTTCATCTAAAATCAAAAAATGCGTGGCAGGGTTGCCAACTTCACCATTCACTTGTATAATCCAACTTACATTTCAGTTAATTGGAGTCACGAGTGATGGATCAAAACGAAGCCCTGAGCGGGGCAGTAAGCGCGCAGGGAGACCAGCCGAACAATAATCAAACCATGGAGTCTCTGCTCGAATCAGAATCCTTAAGCGTTGAATTGCCCCAGGCAGGCGAGATTCGCAAAGGCATGATCGCGAGCATTGGCTCAAATCAGATTCTCATCAGCATCGGAGCAAAATCCGAGGGCGTAGTTGCGGGACGTGAGTTGGAGCAACTGACCGAGGAAGAACGTGCCGAGTTAAAAGTGGGTCAGGAGGTTAACGTGTACGTAGTTAACCCCGAAGACCAGAATGGCAATGTTGTGTTGTCATTCAAACGCGCCCAGGAACAAATGTCCTGGGAAAATGTAGAGAAGATGATCGCTGATGAAACCGTGATCGATACAAAGATCATCGGCTTCAATAAAGGCGGTTTGATCGTTGCAGTTGGCAACTTGCGCGGTTTTGTTCCCTCCTCTCAAATCAGCGCCACGCGCCGCACGCAATCCACAGGCGATACGCCTGAGCAGCGCTGGCAGAAAATGGTCGGGCAGCCCATTTCCGTAAAGATCATCGAAGTGGACCGCGAACGCCGCCGCCTCATTCTTTCAGAACGCGCCGCAAACACCGAATCCCGTTCCTCCATGAAGGATCGTGTGATCGGCGAACTTGAAGAAGGCAAAACCTACTCTGGCCGCGTGACCAGCCTCGCAGACTTTGGCGCTTTCGTCAACGTCAACGGCGCGGATGGCCTCGTGCATCTTTCCGAACTTTCCTGGGATCATCTCACACATCCCAAGGAAATCCTTGAGATCGGCCAGGAAGTTCAGGTCAAGGTTATCAACATCGACCGCGACAAGAAACGCATTGGCCTTTCCATTCGCGCATTGCAGGATGACCCCTGGAAGAGCCGCGTGGAGAAATTCAGCGTCGGCCAGCTCGTGGAGGGTGTCATTACCCGCCTGACCAAGTTTGGCGCCTTTGCCCGTCTCGAAGGCGATATCGAAGGTCTCATCCACATCTCCGAGTTAAGTGAGAACCGCGTCGAACATCCCAAGGAAGTTCTCAAAGAGGGTGATGTCAAAACCCTGCGCGTCATCCGCATCGATTCGGATCAGCACCGCGTCGGCTTGAGCCTTCGCAAAGTAGACTCAGCCGCCTTCGCCGACAAAGACTTCAAAATGCTCACGCAAGGGTTCAGCGACAACGAGCAGGATGAAGAAACTAAAGAAGAAGAACCCAAAGAAGAACCCAAAGAAGAATAAAACAGAGCGCACCGAAAGGTGCGCTTTTTGATAACCATATTTCGACAGGTTCGATACCCATGCCATTAATTGTTGATGCTCACGCAGATATTGCCTACAACATGCTGAAATTCGGGCGCGATTACACGCGTCCCGCCGCCGAAACCCGCCGCCTCGAAGCTGGCACCCAAACCGTGCTTGACAACGAAGACAGCCTGCTCGGCTGGGCAGATTACCAGCGCGGGCAGGTGGCCGTTATTTTTTCCACTCTTTTTGCCGCCCCCGTTCGTTTTAGCAAAACTGAAAACGAAAAACAAGTTTATAAAAATTTCGATGAAGCTCACAAACTGTATCGTGACCAGTTGTTGACTTATCATCGCCTGACCGATTCCAGCCCCGATAAATTTCGACTCATCGCCTCTTCCTCCGACCTGAACCTGATTCTGAACCATTGGCAGGGAGATCACCTGCATCCGCAGAATCCAACCCCTGGCGAGAGCGGCCATCCCGTTGGCATGGTCATCCTCATGGAAGGCGCAGAAGGCATCCGCCATCCTTCCGAATTGGATGAATGGCACGATATGGGCGTGCGCCTCATCGGCCCCGCCTGGGTAGGGACGCGCTACTGCGGCGGCTGGAAAGAACCAGGTCCGCTGACAGATGACGGGCGCGAACTGCTCGCTGCCATGGCAGACTACAACTTCATCCTCGACCTCAGTCACATGGATGAACGCGCCGCCATCCAGGCGCTGGATATTTATCGCGGCCCCATCGTTGGCACACACGCCAACTGCTCCGCGCTCTTGCCCAACTCAAATTCCAACCGCCATTTTACAGACCGCATCATCGAAGGCATCATCCAACGGGATGGGGTCGTGGGCGTTGTCCCATTTAATTCCTATCTCAAAGTTGGCTGGGTGTCGGGGAAAAACCCGCGCAGCGAAGTTTCATTGGAAATTGTCGCCAATCACATTGACCACATCTGCCAGCTTGCAGGCGACTCTCTCCACGCAGGCATTGGCTCGGATTTCGATGGCGGCTTCGGCGTACAGTCCGTCCCGCCAGAAATTGACACCGTTGCGGATCTGCAAAATCTGGTATCCTTATTAAAAGCGCGTGGTTACTCCGAAACGGATGTTGAAAATATTCTCGGCGGTAACTGGCTTACGCGCCTAAAAAGAGATTTACCCTAACCATGCGCAATAGACCCCTTCCAGCTTCAACCCCTGTCGAAACCATACCCCGTGTGGAAGATACATCCACACCGCGAATTCTTGTCAGCTTAACCACTACCTTGACAGGCTTGTTCATCTTTGCGATTGGCGCAAAACCAGATATGTTTGGCTGGGATCGCAGCCCCGTGGTTGGCTTTGTTCAAATTGCAGTCTTTCTCGCAGGGCTTGGCCTGATCTGCCTTGGCGGATATGTTGGTTTGCACATGCTTTGGTGGGGAATCGAACGCACCATCACATCAGATATTGGCTCCAGATTGGTGGGCACGGGGTACGTGATTACCGTCTTTGCAGGCCTCGCAGATGTATTCGGGATGGGTTCACAATCCTTCCCTGCGGTTCCCTACTTCGGACCGTGGCAGGCGTCGGGTGTGTTGATCGGGCAGGGCGTTATCGCGTTTGGCTTTCTGCTCATGATCCCCTTTCCATTCCCGTGGAATCGCAATCGCAAATAAATCAAAAACGCCCTTCTTCACGAAGAGCGTTTTTTTATGATTAACTGATGGTACGCACCTTGTGAATGCTCCAACCGCCGTCTTCGGCGGTTGTTTTATCGTGTTATGAAATCTTCCTTGCTTCCATATAAAAACGTTTCTCGCGCGCCGCGCCCATCGAAAACGTCTTTCGCGGCAACGCGCCATCGAGGATCACAGTCTTGAACAATTCGTTCTTGTGCATCCCAGCCAGGTAAAAACCTGCGTTGCCGTTTTGCAAAGCGAGGCGTTCCACCACATCTTCGCCGTGTACATAATCGATCTTTTCCGCGCCGCCATCTTTCAGAAAAGTATCAAGGAAGGATTGAATGGCGCCGACTGCCAGATTGGATGAAGGGTTGGCGATCTCGATCACGCCGAACTGCTTCCCGCCTCCCACCAGACCGATAGCCTGTTTGCTGCCATCAGCATTATCCACCCGACGAATCATTTCCGTGCCGCTTGCAAGCGGAGTGTAGCTGAAATTCGCGCCGAATATTTTTTCAAGCTCGGCGAACAGATCCTTCTTCAAGCCAAACAGCACACGATGGATCGGCTCAAATTCCAACCCCTCGTCATGGACATTTTCAATCTCAACCAGCGCATAGCGTGATGGATGATCCATCCCGACTTCAGGTTTCATCTTTTCCCAAATTGCTTTGGCGGTTGCAAGCGAGTGATTGCCATCGCCCATGGCAAACAACAAAACTGGCTGGTCAGCGCCGATGTCATATTTCGCCGCGAAGGTTTCGGGGCTGGCAAGCCCGCGCAAGGCTTCGACAACCTGGTTTTCATGCGCTTCGTTGACGGCATACCCAGCAAGATGACCGCTTTCCAGCATCAAATCAAAATCATACAGTTTTTCGAGCCTGGCTTTGTCAGTAGTCAATGGCTCAATGACAGTGTGGTTCGGGTCATCGATCAACACGAGAATATGCGGTAATTCCATCGCCGCGCCCTGGCGTATTTTTATGCGGGGAGGCAGGCGGTCAACAATCGTTCCCTCGGTAGCGCGGATAAGACTGGATGAGCCTTTGTTGAAATCATACCGCTCAAGGTCAAGGCAAAGGATGATGCCTTTGCGGGTTTTCCCTGAAACGGTGCGCTCCACGTAAATAAGTCCATCACGCGGCTGGAGAATCCCCTCAGCCATGTATTTACGCATAGTCAGTTGGATGCTTTTGATGCGATCTTCTTCGCCAGGCTTTTCAAGATGCACTTCGGGGAAGGTCAAATTCAAAGTGGATGGCGCATCGCCGACGATCTTCTCCACATCATGCCAATACTCAGGTTCGGAAGTGAACTGGTCACAGGCGATGATTGCCCATTTGTTTAAGTCCACGCCTGCCTTGGGCAAATATACCTGCGGGATTTGAATGCCAATGTCATTGATGATTTTCATGTGATCCTCGATACGGAACACGCAACACGGCTTAAAAACGTGTTGCGTGTTCCGTAGAAATTATTTCTTTGCAAACGCGATCAACTTCTCAGCCACTTCCGCGCCGACGCGAGCCTGGGCTTCTTTTGTAGCTGCGCCGATGTGCGGGGAGCCGATGACGTTATCCAGCTTCAGCAGTTTCCAATCGGTGGGGGGTTCCTCGTTGAAGACATCCAACGCCGCGCCAGCGACCTTGCCGCTGGTCAACGCTTCGTAGAGAGCATCCTCGCTGACGATGCCGCCGCGCGCGCAGTTGACAATGCGGACGCCGTTCTTCATTTTCGCGAACTGTTCCGCGCCGATCATGCCTGCGGATTCTTTGGTCTTAGGCAGGTGCAGGCTGATGTAATCTGCCTGAGCTAACAATTCATCCAAAGTGACTAATTTTATTCCATCGATTTCTTTCACGTAGGGATCGTAGGCGAGGACGGCCATGCCCATCACGGAGGCGCGTTTGGCAACTTCCTTGCCGATGTTTCCCACGCCGATCAGGCCGAGGGTTTTGCCGCCGATCTCATCGCCGTTGAAGCTTTTCTTGTCCCATTTATCGGCTTTTACCGAAGCGGTTGCCTGATAAAGAGAGCGCGCCATCATGAGCATGTATCCAATGGCCAGCTCTGCCACCGAAGCGGAGTTTGCCAATGGCGTGTTCATGACTGCAATGCCTTTGGATTTTGCATATTCATAATCAATGGTATCAAGACCGGCCCCGCCTCTTAATATGACCTTGAGGTTGGGGCAAACATCGATGAGCGGCTGCCTCACTTTTGTGCGGGAACGAACCACCATGCCTTCGTAGTTTGGCAGGACGGTCATCAGTTCTTCGGGGGCGATGTCATCGCGTACATCCACGGTGAGACCTGCGGCGCGCATTTGTTCGATATATTCATTTTCGGTTTTGTCACAAATTAGAATTTTCATGTTTTTCTCCTGAAAAAAATTGAATAATTTGTACCGCACACCTGCCCTGGCGGGCGGCGCCAGGGAGATTTATCTTGCGAGCGTTCAAAAATCCATGCCACATGAACCCCCTACAGGGACGCTGTGTTGCGGTACATTGTTTGAAATTAATAACAGGAATCCAACCAACGAATTGGCGGAATTCCTGTTTGGGTGGGCGGTTTCAACACGCCTGTCATTCTAACAACGAGGAAAACCTTTGTCAACGAAACGCGGAAGAAGTCTGTGCGGATTCATGCTATGGTTGTTGCAAAGTCGCTTGACGTGGTTCTGAATTCAAGGCGTCGTTTTAAC
>CAKKRM010000202.1 GCA_919902735.1 Anaerolineales bacterium
TCGGCAAGTCCCTTTACCAGCGACATGATCCTCCGAAACTTTAGACCACACCCCTGTCATATTGGTAAAAAGTCTCGGGGCAGGACTGCCTCGCGACCATGATTAGAGACATCCCCGATACATTTACAGTATCGGGGATGTCGTTTTCTACGGTACGAAATCTCAAAGGAAATTTTCCTACGGAACGTAGTACTCGATCACCAACTGCGGACGGTTGGCCGCTCCCGCGTTGCCGCTATAAATCTTGAGGAAATTGGCGGTGGCGTTGTTGTTATCGTCCAGCTTGAAGCGCAAACGAATTTGGGTCAGGCCACCGCCCGTGGCAAGTTTGTTGATGAAGGCCTTTGCGGGCGTCAAATTCAAGTTATACCAACCCGAGATCAATGCAGGAGAGGTTGGGCCGACGGTCTTGCTGGCGGTGGCTTTGAAATCTGTGAGTGCGAGAGGCGCGGTTCCGAACATGCCTTTCCTGACATCCACCATAAAGCCCTGGAACATGGCGACTGGGTTTCCGCCACCAACCACGTCCCGCCGCCTGAGTTTGAGCGTCACTTTGGTGACAATGGCATCATCAGGCAAAGATGCACCTGTAGCGAAAGATAAAATGGAACGAACCTGCCTGTTTGAAGAATCATCTCCCAGATTAAGAGTCGAGGCGGTAGCGTTCATCGTCCCGCCGGCGTTGCTGGTCTCTGTGGATTCGAGTATCCAGCCATCCTGTGAGCCATCGGAGCGGAAGGAAGTTGTGATGATTTCCACCACAGTGATGATTGCGCCCGGCAGATCGCTTCCAGCACGATCCACATTTTCATAGTCCAAATCCACAGTGTTGGAAAGGTTTCCGCTTGGCACACCGCTTATATCCCACGCAAAATCAGGGATGGCAAAAGCGCTGATGCCTGCCATCCAGATTCCTTTCGGGTGAAATTCTCCGGCGACGGGATTGATGAAGCCTGGCTGAATGGTATTGATGGAATTGTCGGCGCGCAGTTGGGTTTCGTTGCATGGGTCGGTGGAGATGCATGCGTCGGTGTTATCCTCGATGCCAAGAGGCATGGCGGTGGTACCGTTCCAAATGATGTTGCCGCGGATCTGTAAATTTGTATCGGTCGTGGCGGGGTTGGGACCCGCGTTGGACGCATTGTTGGCGTTGGCGCGTTGATCATAAATGGCGAAATGAGACCACTGGCTTTGGAAGCCCGATGGGTTATAAACTATGTTGTTGTAAATATATACATTTCTATTGGGGATGTTGATCTGATTGCTGCCATTATCCACTACGGTGGTGCCCCAACCACCCTGATTCAAATGGTCCTGGCATCGCTCACGCCCCGAGTCTCCGGGCTGCCCATCGCAAGAACGGAAGCCGAACACAACTTCGATCCCATGCGAGCGCGCCCCAATATGGTAAAGCGTGTTGTAAGCCAGCAGGATGTTATACCCGCCGTTGACTCCCAGCCCGGCGCCTTCAATGTTGTAGATCAGGTTATTCACAACTTTGATATCGTACGCTTCATACTGGATCCAGGGTGGAGTCATGAACTGGAAGCCTGTGCCCTGCCCGGCGGTGAATCCGCCGGTGCCGCAATCGTAAATTCGGTTCGCTTCGACAAGCAAATAGGCCGAGCCGCCCTTGACATAGGCGCACCAATCCCCGGCGTTGTGGATACTGTTGTTTACAATGTGGCCGTATTGCACAGCCACAAAATCGATCGCGTTATCCCCTGCGCCGGAAATGTCGCTGTTTTCGATATAAACGTATTGAGATTGATTAACTTTGATCGCTTCCTGCGCCTGTTGTGCGGCTCCCCCATTAAGAACCATGTTGCGCAGGAGGATGTGATCGCACAGTTCGCAGTGGAAAGCGTCGCCAATGCGGTTGATAGTGAGATTTTCGAAGTAGATATAACGCGAGTTGTACATATTGACATCCCCGCTCAAGACAACCTGTCCGCGGGAAGCGCCGTTGCCACGGAAAAGAACGGGGGCATCAAAGGTTCCGTGCCGGTTTTCCCAGTAGTTTGGCGTCATGGCGGCGGAATACGTGCCGGGTTGAATGTTGATGCGAACGCCGCTGGTCAGGTCGGTGTTCTGCGGGATCAAATTCCATGCCGCGGTCAATGTGCGGAAAGCGCTGGATGGGCTGGCGCCGTTGTTGCCGTCATTTCCATGAACGGCATCCACCCAATAATCTGTAAATATTGGGCTGCCGATGTCATATTCCACGATGGATAAGACAGGGCGCGCAAAAGAATCGGGAGACTCTTGCGCGTTCGCATCAGCCGATGCAAACGAAGGGCGTACAAAAAAAGTAGTAAACAATAAGCCCGCAACCAGCAGGGCATGAAGTATTTTTTTCATAATGGCTCCTTGTGTCATGATACTCAATTATTACCAACAACCTTGATGACAGGAAGGAATTTGCGATTACAAAATTGACAGGGCTTTTCAATATTATTAGGAATTAAAGTTCATCCCCGCGGGGTATGCGGGGATGAATCGATTGCCAGTCTCTTCAATATCAGTCCTTCACGATTCTGGAGTCGATCAGCTCGCTGCCTGACTCCAGAATCTTTTTCGTGAACTACTGAATATAAAATTGACTTGACGACTTTTCAAGACATGCATTCCTACGGAACGTAGTACTCGATCACCAACTGCGGACGGTTGGCCGCCCCGGCATTGCCACTGTAAATCTTGAGGAAATTGGCGGCACCATCGTTGTTATCGTCCGTTTTGAAGCGCAGGCGGAATTGGGTGATGCCCAGCAGGTTGATATATTGGAAGTTAGCTGCGTTGAACGCTTTGGTATACCAATTATTCACCTTGGCGCTTGTAAAGGATAGCACGTTGTTCTTGCTGGCAGCAGCTTTGAAATCATTGAGTTGCAAGACAGCGCTATTGCTGAACGCTCCCTTGCGGACATCCACCAGCAGGTTGCCGTGCGTGCCAAAGGGCAGAGTCCCTGTGACGCCTGCGTATTTGAACTTGAGCGTGACTTTGGTGATGACGGCATTATCGGGCACAGTAGAGGTGTCGAATGACAGGATGGCACGATACTGTCTGTTGGCGGGATCATCTCCCAGATTAAGAGTCGAGGCGCTGGAATTCATCGTGCCACCGTTGTTGCTCGCTTCAGTGGATTCGCGAATCCAGCCATCTTGTACGGCGGTTGATTTGAACGTGTGTGGTCTTTCGCTGTTGTAAGTTTCACCTTCAGTGAAAGGTAAATTCGAGAGAGGGTTTCCCGACAGGTCAGTGATAGTTGCGATGACAGGAATATCCAAGCGGATGTCGCCATTTCCGACGCCTGTGTTAACTTTGACGGTATAGACACTGCCCGAGCCGGTGACACTACTCACAGTTGCGCCAGAGACGCCGTTGGTTGTCAAGCTGAAATCGTCTCTGTTCACACCTGTAACACTTTCAGAGAATGTTACCGTGAAGTTTACACGGGCTGCGCTGGAGGGGTTAGGGCTTGCGCGCATAATCGAATTAACTGAAGCGCTCGGAGGCGTGCCAAGCGCAAACGAATCGATCGTTACTCCGGTGCGGGCGATGAATTTAAAACTTATATAAGCGTTGGTTGCTTCCACAAACATTGCGCCATGATCGGCATTGTAACGCAGTTGACTGCCTGCGATGGGTGTGCGGAACTCGTAAATGGAAGCGCCGCCAAGTCCGTTCACAAAATAAGGAATGGCGCCTTTGATGATGCGTTCATATGTATGGTCGTGCCCTGCCAGCACGGCATCTGCCCCCCATGCTTCATAAGGCCATTGTGATGCTGCGTTCGAACCATGGTGCGCAGATGAAAATGGAGCGTGGTGCAAAAGTACGATATTCCAAGGGGATGAAGAGGCTGCCAGGGAATTTTTCAACCATGTCGCTTGAACGGATGCGGCTGTGTTGCCATGCGGTTCGTGAGTGTCGCTATCCAACATGAAAAAATGCACGGGCCCCCTAACAAAATCATAATAACGTTCATTACCAGGCAACGAAAAATAATTGAGATACGGTTGGGCGTTTGTCGTGACCCAATCGTGATTGCCAAGAGCGGGGAAAAATCTATTTGTTGCCGCGCCTGCTCCGTACGAGCCGGTGTAAGGGAAAATAAAATCGTGATAATACTGGCCGATGTTGGCATCGATTGTATTGGCTGACCCGGAAATGTAGTTGTTGTCGCCAACAGTGACGATAAAGTTCGGGTTCCAGCTTTTGACCAAATTTGCAACGTTGGCCTCGTTTTGACCCGTGAGGCCATAATCGCCGATTACCGCAAAAGTGATTTTTTCATTCTGCGCATGTGCTGAGGGGGATTCAATGGCGGTAAACAGAGCGATCAGTAATAAAAGGAAAAATCTTACAGGTGATTTGAAGAGTCCCATGATTTGCTCCATGAATATGAATGACTATCAAATTATCGGTCCTGATCCCCCGTCGGATAAAATGTGGAATGAAGTGAATATACCAGAAAAATACCTTAATTCTTTATCATGGATTCTCTACGGGTGCGCTAAAAGTTTGCAAGCGGGTTGCTCCCTTCGCCGAGGACGGCGGCTTGAGCCTATTTAGAAACGATTATATTAAATTTAGCGAATCAAAAAGGCCTGATAGAAATGTCAGGCCTTTTTGATTTCTTTGTTAACTACGGAACGTAACCCCTACGGGACGGTGTACTCAATCACCAACAGCGGACAGTTCGCCGCGCCCGCGCTATGGACAATATCTTTACTGAAAGATTATGGCGTACCATCAAATACGAGGAAGTTTATTTGCATGAATACGCCAGCCCAAAGGAGGCTTATCGCCAGTTAGCCGATTACATTCTCTTTTACAATTTTCAACGCCCGCACCAGGCGCTGGAGTACCTGACGCCCGCACAAGTGCATGGGGCTTGCATGCCCCATGCACTTGCAGTACACTCAACCTTAACAAATCACTCCACCTTAAACTGACCCCTTTTCAGCTCTAAAGACTCTTATCCACCTCAGGGGCTGGAAAGCTGCACGATATTCACTAAATCTTGGAGTAGCAGAAGCCATAGTTCAAGGTGGTCACCAAGCATATCGTGATAGTTGGTATGAAACGCTTACACCTGGACAAAGAATAATTAGAGGATTTACCGTGGGAGGTGAAACGCTTGCAACAGATATAATAGCGGATAAGGCGGGCAAAGCTTTTAGAAAATTTGGTTTTATTACCTCAGGGCCTTTAGGCGCTGCTGGTGCAGATTTAGCAGGAAATACTTTTGCTACAAATGTTATGGATCAATTTTGGTCGGAAAAGATTAACCCTTATTTATTTTCACTTCAAGTCTTCGGAGATAAACCACAATGAAAAGAACTGATTTAACAATTTTGAGCAGAATATCAATAGGGCTAAAAACAATAAACATATATTGGCTCGTGATAACTCCCATTATCTTTGCGATACTTCTAATAACACTATTATCATATCTTGGCGAAAAGTTGTTCAATTCAGGAGTTCCCGAATCTTACATTAATTTTTGCGCAGTAATCTTTTTGATAGTAATGAGTCTAAGTGGTTTTGCGCAAGTGATTAGAAAAGAGGGACCCGGACCCTTTGGAAATATCATTTATGGGTTCTGGCCAATTGTTTCTGGATATATTATTATCGGCCTCACTTGGTCAGCTGCAATTTACTTAATAATAATTTCAATCTAAGGAAGGATAAAATCAGTGCTGACCTCAAACCTTGGCACAAGCTCCACGATCTTCGTCGGCGCTCATTACAAACTGACAAATGGTACGGTCACGAAACACTACTTCGCAGGGACATCCCGCATCGCCACCAGTAAATACACCACCCCCGAAATCATGAAAGTGGAATATCTGCTCTCCGACCATGTCTCGACAAGCTCGACAACCACCTCGGCTCCACCAGCCTCACCACCGACAAAGCAGGGACAAAAATCTCCGAGATGCGCTATTGCGAAGCATCCTGTGGACAAACCCTTCGGCGAAGTCCGCTCGTGGTGGACAAGCTCCGCTGTCACCGCACCGAGTTACGCCTTGA
>CAKKRM010000203.1 GCA_919902735.1 Anaerolineales bacterium
GCTCCACTGTCACCACGCCGAGTTATGCGTTGACCAAATACACCTTCACGGGACAGTACTCGCATATGGACGACCCATCCACGACCACGGTCACCGAAGGCTTTGGGTTGATGCACTACGGCGCAAGGATGTACGACCCCGCGCTTGGCAGATTCACCAGCGCGGACACGATCATCCCATCCACGCAAGGGGTGCAGGGCTGGGATCGGTTCGCGTACGTGAACAATAATCCGCTGCGATATACTGATCCAACAGGGCATGAATCCGTTTGCGGACAGGGAAATTCAGACCCAGAGTGCGAAGGGGTACCGCATAAGCAGAAACCTACTCTGCCTCCTCCCAGCGGTAAAGGAAAAGAAAAGGGGGATGACAAACAACCTTGCTCAACATTAATGTGTAATGCAGTTAATGGCGATATTGCATCCTTATTAGAAATAATGTTCCCCTCTCACTTTGGGTTAGGTACGCAGTTTAGCTTTGCTGGTGGTTTTGCAGAAATACTAGGTGCAGGGTTTGAAGTTAGCGGCAATGCAATTTATTATTGGCGAACCGATCAACTAATAATAACCATTGATGGTGGAATAAATGGCGGAGTTGGAGTGAAGGTTCCCATTCCAGTTGAAACATCCTTAACTGCGGGGCCAATAGTAGGTTGGGGACAATCAAGTCCTAATGCTGGTAATTCAGCAATCGGATTAGGAGCTAGCGCGTCCGCAATTGAAGCAGGTACAATATCAGTTAGCGTCCCCACAAATATCGGTCTGGATGGAGTTAACGTATATCAGGATCCTTATTATGGAGTAATACCTGCTACTATTTATGCTGGAGTGGGTGCTGGCTGTTGTGGTGCGGGAGCAAGCGGCTCAATAACAGGAACAATCTACACACAGGGTGTATCAGGAGTTTTACCATGGAACTGGAAACAATAAAAGTGAGCCTATTATTAAAGGCAACAACACATTTTCTTGTGACGTTTATATACAAGTGGCTATTTCCTGTAATAATCACACTCTTAACGCTAGGGTTTGCAGATAAGGAAAGAAATGGGTTTGTATTGTTTGCTTTATGGCTGTTCCACCTTCTTGCTTACATTTCATTTCCGTGGAACTATGAAAAACCTAAAAAGGAAAATTTTTTATACCTTGCGAAACGAAATTTTTCTTCTATCTTCTGGACATTACTACAAGCTAGTTTTTTGAGTGCTTTTTTGTTTATCATTACATTTATCTATATCATCTGGTATTTTCCATCACTCAATCAATACAGCATAATACTTAGTATGATTAACAGTACTTTATATTTCCTCTCGATTGTATTGGCAAACTTTACTGTAGCTAATTTATTAAATACTGAATGAAACTCAAAATTCTCTCAAAAGTGACTGAAGTTGCTTTGGTGTTAATTCTCCATGTGATTCTTCCACAAGACATGACGCCTTCTTAAAACGTCATGTCTTGTGGAAGAGCGTAAAGAATTCCCTACATGCCCTCACTTACACACCTTCCCCAACCCCACCCACTCCCCATCTAATTTGGGATGTTCCGCATTCGCCAGCGTACCATTCTCCACCAATTTATACCCATCACGGGCATTATACCAACCGCCTTCTTCACCACCTCATTCCCCCAACCGAATAACTTATTCACGTCCCGCAATTGAGCTGAACAACAAAAAAGTCCCTTTTCAAAAAGGGACTTTCCTGCTTCAATATTATCCAGAAATCACAGCAGGCGGACGTGAAATGATCTTTGGTCTTTGAAGCCTCGAACGAACAGGAGCCAGCTTGCCAACATCAATAAAGACTACACCCTGCTTGGGGGCTTTTTCAAGCATATATCGTGTATAACCCGGGTCAAGGCAGTCTAATAGAATCACTTCCGCGCCTTTTGGAATGTTCTCTCCAAAGTCTGGATGGGTAATAAGATAACGCGTAAATTCCATGAACAACTCGTTGAACTTTGCGCGATAGAATTCCTTCATTTTTTCATCTCCTTGATAAAACGATCCCGATACAAAGGCCAGTTCTCCATAATATCGCTTTGACCAATCGTGAGAACATCCGCCACGGAATAGCCCTCGAACCAATCTTTTGTTTGCTCGCCATTGGAGTGAAGAATATCTCGGTGTGGTCTTCCATGGGCAGTGTCATATCGAACTACTGCGTGCCACTCGCCATCCGCCAAAACTTCAAGTTGAATACGAAATTCCACGATTTCCTTTCCATCAGAAACATGATAATGTCTGTAACGGCACAATCGCGTTTCAGGATCGAGATAGATCAGAAATTCACGTTCAGTCATATTTGCGATTATAAGGCATTTTTGAAAATTCACTCCACAGCGCAAGTGGAAGACGTGTAAAATCAGTAATGACCACAAACCTTGGCACAAGCTCCACCACCTTCGTCGGCGCTCATTACGAACTGACAAATGGTGTCGTCACGAAACACTACTTCGCAGGGACGTCCCGCATCGCCACGAGTAAATACACCACCCCCGAAATCATGAAAGTGGAATACTTCCTCTCCGACCATGTCTCGACAAGCTCGACAACCACCTCGGCTCCACCAGCCGAATAGCTTGTTCAGGTCTCACGTATGATAGAATCCACTTTGAGAACAAATGGAACGCGAAAAAATCCTCTCCCTGCTAAAAACTCACAAACGCCAATTGAAAAAATTTGGCGTCCGTTCCATTTCCCTGTTTGGTTCCATCGCTCGAAATCAGGCTCGAAAGCGCAGCGACATTGACCTTCTCGTGGACTTCAACAGACCCATTGGCTTGTTTGAGTTTGCCCGCCTGAAACTCTACCTTGAAGAACTACTTTCCAGAAAAGTGGATTTAGTCACGCCGGAAGCCTTGCGGAAAGAGCTTCGCGAAAACATCCTGAGGGAAGCCATCCATGCCGCCTAGAAATTGGAAAATACGCTTTGATGATATTTTGGAATGTATTTCCAGAATTCAAAGATACACAGAGGGAATGACATTTGATGAATTCGAGGAGGATGACAAAACGATAGACTCCATCCTCCGAAATCTTGAAATCATTGGGGAGGCATCCAGACATATTCCACGCACAATCAAAGAAAAATATCCCAACCTCCCGTGGATGGAAATGTACACCATGAGAAATATTGTCGTCCATGAATATCATGGCGTGAATCTCAATATTATCTGGCAGACCATCACAGAAGACCTTCCGCCGCTCATCCCACAAATAAAAGAAATTTTTGAAGAAAATTAAGCCGCTTTCTCCAGCGGACAGATTCCACTCTCAATTACCGATAAAATAAAAAAAATGCTGGACGCCAAATCTTTAATCAAAGCACACCGCAAAGAAATCCTCCAAATCGCCGCGCGGAATGGAGCTATCAACGTGCGCCTGTTTGGGTCTGTGGCGCGGGGTGACAACACACCTGAGAGCGATATTGATTTCCTCGTCAATTTGGAGGCGGGGCGGAGTCTTATGGATTTGGCAAGGCTTCTGCGCGAATTAAATACTCTGCTTGGCCACCCCGTAGATGTTGTAACGGAAGCTGGGTTGCGTTCACGAATCAAGCCACAAGTGCTAGCGGAGGCGCGTCCGTTATGAGAAGGGAAAAAGAACGCCTGTCGGAATAGACACAGACGCAGTTTGGGCGGTTATCGAGCATGATATCCCTGAATTAAAGCTTAACATCGAGACTATTATCAAAAACCTTTAAAAGAACTTCAAGAGTCAATCTCTTATTTACACACCTCCTCCAACCCCACCCACTCTCCATCTAATTTGGGATGTTCCGCATTCGCCAGCGTACCACTCTCCACCAATTTATACCCATCACGGGCATTATACCAACCGCCTTCTTCACCACCTCATTCCCCCAGCCGAATAACTTGTTCACATCCTGTTTATTCTGGTGACTCTCGTTCCTTCTTGCCGATAAAAATCAAAGACTCCAAATCTTCCAATTAAGATTTTCGCTCTCTGAAGGCGTCGCGCATTGCCGCCTGCACACTCTTTACACATCAGCCAAGATGGTATGCGCCTTAACATGAAAATAAACGTCTCCTTCCGTTCCCGTTGCAAACGCGACCTGCGTTTTCATCCCACCGGGGTGAGCCTTGTTCATGGG
>CAKKRM010000204.1:0-1536 GCA_919902735.1 Anaerolineales bacterium
TTTTCTCCTGACGCTTGCGTGGTTTCTTTCGTTCCTTTTCCGATGAGTGATCCTTATGAAATTGAGCAAGCCCTTAACCAACTCCCGTGTCTTTTCTTCCAGGATCGCGCTGATATCTATGGTTTCAAACATGCTTTAGGCTTATCAGATTGTCATTTCTCGTTACCCCGTTTTTCTGGGATCATACTTCTCTACCGTGAATTTCAGTCTAATCTGTGCTGTCCGTGTTCAAAAAAGAGTTAAGAAACAGCCTTTAAGGCGGATGTAGTAAATTTGTTTCCAGAAGATTGAAACTTTTAGCAGTGAATTCCGCCCTAGGATCAGCAACGCGATCATACGAATAGAATTGTTCATTTCCATCCGAGTTGGAGCGAATATCATTATTCGGCTCGAACAAATTAATTAGCTCATCTATACTGAGGTTTTCAGCGTTTACTTTTCGCTCAAGTTCAGCCTTTGTTGTCGTAAATCCCTCGATGGTTATCAACTGTTGATGAAATTAGATACTTGAAAGATTATACATGAATTGTGAGTTCTGTTATTGCCTTTTAGCATTTTCCTGATTCAAGAATTATCTATTTCCTCCCACCATCCCATCAACTCACTCATCCCGCAAGGGGACGATGTCGCCAGACTCGGCGTCGCATCGCCCTTGCGGCCTGAATTCCACATCACCTAATAATCCCCTTGACTTCCGAATACGGGATTTCGATCACCCTGCCCGTTTCGGGCAAAAGGATCAACACCGAAGTGGGAGTCTGGTCGATCAAAATCACGGTTTCAGAAATGCCCCCAGCATGATGGATGGGTAATCCTTCCGTGCCTGATAAATAATCGGAAAGCACGATTTGTACTTTTATTGGCGCGTTTCCGCCGAAGGATGGCGGAACATACGGGTAGACAAATTCACTGAACAGCCACAAACTGATGATGAACAGAAAAATAGCCAGGCTGCCAAATACCAGCGAAAGCCACGCAGGAACGGCTTGAGATTTTTTGTCGATCCATTTTTGGGAAACCCATTTTGCGATAAAGAAAAATAAAACGGGAGTTAATAAATCAATGCTTGTTACCAGCAGGCCCAGCCAAATTCCCATTCGGCGGATTTCTTCAGTCAAGACAAAATTGGCGGAGGAATTCACCGAGGTTAAGATGATCCCCGAATACCAGATGGTGATGGCAGACAACAGAAAACCAAGAAAGACCAGTATGGCATTCTTGATCGCATCCCCGCGTTTTTCTCTTTTTTCAGCCTTGTCGATGATGGCGAAAGTGACGATGGGTCCGATCAAATTGAGGGACGCGAGAATGAGAAACAACCCGCCTGTGGCGAAATAACGGGATTGAACAAGGTTAAAAGCGGAGCCGCCAAATTTCCCTATATAGAAATTTGAAATTAAATAACCAGCTACGTAACTTGCTGCGCCAATAAGACCCAGCAGGCCAGCCAAATTTCGAAGGGTGCTGACCACAGATTCAGATAAATCTTCTTTTTCTTTAGCCATTGTTAACCTCTTTATTGAAAATAATAATAAC
>CAKKRM010000204.1:1636-4503 GCA_919902735.1 Anaerolineales bacterium
TAAATCTTCTTTTTCTTTAGCCATTGTTAACCTCTTTATTGAAAATAATAATAACTCACCTTGCATAACGTCCCGAAGGTTCTTTTAATTCGAAACCTTCGATGATCCAAACCTTTGGGACGGTGCGGGACTTTTTTACTTTTTGAGATAATAATCAATACCCTACTATCTCATCAACGCAGACAACGCCAAGCACGGAGTCGCATCGCCTTTGCGGCCTGAATTCCACGTCACGATCAAATCCTTTTTTGCGCGGGTGATGCCCACGTATAACAGCCGCAGGCGTTCGCGAGAGTAATCTTCGCGGGCAGAAAGGCTGGCGGCGCCTTCTTCGTACCAGTCGAATTCGCCAGTCGAGAGGGCGGCTTTGAGTTGCGCGAGCGCTTCGGCTTCAAGGTTCAAACTATTCCGCACGAACCACTTTTCCGAGATGTAACGGTCGTACGGCTGGAGCGACGGGAAATCATAATTGTTCACGCTCAGCATGTACACGCGGTCCCACTCCAGCCCCTTGGCTTTGTGCATGGTCGTCACCACCACTTTGCCTTTGTGCGCCTCAGGGTTGAATCCCGAATCGTCCGATGAGAAACCGATGAAGCGGCGTTCATTGTGCGCGATCACGCCCAGCTCCGCGGTCAGCTCAGGCAGACGCCAATCCGCATGGTCGTCCGCGGCGCGGCGAAGTACCAGCGCGAGTTTATGCGCCAGCGCGAGGTCTGCTGCGTCGGTGAATAATTCCTGCGCGAGAGTCAGGATCAATTGGTCGATGGGAAGGGTGACCGCATTCAACCAGCGATTGATTGCGACTTTGAACAGGCTCAATTCCTGGATAACTTCTTCCTCCGCCTCGGACTCACTGAGAGTTGCCAGCCAATCTTGATCCTGATTCGGCGCTACGAAAGTTTCCGCCTCTCCCACTTTGCGCAAGAGTTCTGATGTTATAGCGAGGAGTACTTTCTTCTCTGCTCCCGTCATTGCGAGGGACGCACTTTGTCCCGAAGCAATCTCGTTCTCGTCGGTTGGAGATTGCTTCGCCAAAGGCGCTCGCAATGACGGGTCGGCGTCGCGCCAATCGCGTCTCCACACTTGATAAGCACGGGATAACTTTGTGGGGGAGGTCGGGTCGGACAGATATGCAATGACGTTGGCAATTGCGCCTGCCGCCACGCGCGTTTTGTTCGTGCTGGCGAGAACGTCCACATACTCGATCTTGTGTCGCTTCAACGCTTCGATGACTTCGAATCCGCGGTTGTTGCGTGGGACTAAAACCGCAACCGTCGAATCCTGATTGTCTGGCAGCCATTTCTTGATTGAGTTGACGATGGCTTCGGTCTCTTCTTCGGGTGTGAATTTCTTGCTGATGAGTCGGATCGCTTCAGGGTCCGCGGGCGGGTTGGGTTGCGGGTCTTCGGGAGATGTCGCTTGGATGTGGGGAATGCTCAAGGCGTCGCGGCAGGCTCGGGCGGGGTGTGAGGCGTTCGTCCAGTCAATTAGATAATTTGCCAGCTCAATGATGTGCGGCTGGGAACGTCCGCTGACAGGCAATTCATTTTTAGTATCCGCTTCATTGGCAATGAAATTTTTGAGCAGTTTCGGATTCGCCGTGGTGAAGGTTTCAAAGATGGCCTGATTGGGATCGCCGACGCGCACCCAATTGTTATGACCCGCCAAGAGGCGCAAAATATTTTCCTGAATTTCGCTCGAGTCCTGCGCCTCATCTTCGAGGATGAAGGGGAAACGATATTGCAGGCGCGCGAGATATTCGGGATCGGATTGCAGAATTTTATAAGCGAGCGCGATGAGATCATCAAAATCCACCGCGCCGCGATAGCGCAAGGCTTGTTGATATTTGTCGTAAATCCACCAGCCCATTTCAGCAAGCGGCAGAGGCGCGGGTGCATTGTTTAATTTGCGGCGCAGATCATCGGGTGTGATGGTGAGATTTTTGCAGGAACGAATGAAGGCCAATGCAAGGCTGTGCGCGAGGTCGGGGAGTTGTTGGCGGCGCACCCAATCACGTTTTGAGTCATCGAGGTCGCCGCCGAAATATTCATCGAGATGGTTGGGGAAGGTCGTTAGCCACGCGTTCGCCGCTTCCTTGCGGATGAACTCCGCTTCGCGCTCATCCACGATTTGAAAGCGTTCCTCCAGCCCCGCCAGCGCAGGCTTCTCGCGGACAATGTCATGCGCGAGTCCGTGCAATGTGCGCACGCGATAGCCGAGGTGCGGAATGAGTCCGCGCGCTTCGATCATCTTGCCGATGCGTGCCGAGAAATTATCCACCGCCGAGTTGACGAGGGTCACAATGAGCACATCCTGATCGGTGGCGATTGAGCCGCTGGTAATAAGTTGCGCGGCCAGGGCGCTGAGGGTGAAGGTCTTTCCAGACCCAGGCACAGCCGAGATGCCAAGCTTGCCGCCGCGATAGCGGAGGATGTTTGTTTGGGAGGGTCGGAGGGTGAAGGAGGGAAGGGTCATGTGCGGAGGTGTCAGGTGTCAGGAAAGTAATTGTACTGGCATTGTTTTGTTTTCAATAATGCCCGCCGTGGGATGAATCCCACGGCTATGGGTACAAAGGCGGCTGAAGCCGCCTAGTCCGCCTCGGCGGGCTTTGTAAATGTAGCGGGGTGGTTTATCACCCCGCGGTGTGAAGGCGAGATGAATGCCCAATGGACGGAGTAAGTTTTCGACGAAGTTGCTTTTCGGTTTGGCATTTCCTGTTTCAATTCGTTGAGTCTTTGCTGCGAGCCCGCCGTGGGATAAACCCCACGGCTACATTTACAAAGGCGGCTGAAGCCGCCTAGTCCGCCTTGGCGGGCTTTGTAAATGTAGCGGGGTGGTTTATCACCCCGCGGTGTGAAGGCGAG
>CAKKRM010000204.1:4603-14797 GCA_919902735.1 Anaerolineales bacterium
GGCGGGCTTTGTAAATGTAGCGGGGTGGTTTATCACCCCGCGGTGTGAAGGCGAGATGAATGCCCAATGGACGGAGTAAGTTTTCGACGAAGTTGCTTTTCGGTTTGGCATTTCCTGTTTCAATTCGTTGAGTCTTTGCTGCGAGCCCGCCGTGGGATAAACCCCACGGCTACATTTACAAAGGCGGCTGAAGCCGCCTAGTCCGCCTTGGCGGGCTTTGTAAACATAGCGGGGTGGTTTACGTGTGCCCCGATAGGGGTACCACCCCGCGGGTGAAGGCCAGCAAGACAGTTTATTCCTCAAAAGACCCCCCCCTCATCCATCAATTCCATCTCAGGAATCCACGTCCCCTCCGCGTGATGCTTTTTCTGGTCTCCAATATATCGCACCACTGCGGATAAATTCCTCTCGCCAAAACTCAATACCCCGTAAGCATCCTGCCAGTAGAATTCAAAATCAGGTTTAACGACATGGTTGACAAAGTGCGAACTGTTCCCTTTCACATCCCCGATAAATTTTGCGGGAGCAAGTTTGGGCGGAATGGAAACCGCCAGATGAGCGTGGTCTTCAACGCCGCCAAGCGCATGGATGATGCCTCCCATTTCAATCGCTTTTGCGGCGATAGCGCGATAAAGTTCTGGTTCAAGCGTAGAATCAATGAGCGGCAGACGATTCTTTGTGCCCCAGATAAAATGATAGTAAAGTTTCCAATATGGCATTTTGATGTCTCCCTGCTTCAACTATTTTCCGCTTGCAATACCTTCTGAAATGCCCGCAACAACACGCCGCGCCCTTCGAAGCCAGCTTCGCCAAGGTCAGACATTGCCAGAATAATTCTTTCCCTGCAACGGCTGAGCAAACCGCCAACCAGCCTCGCAAGAGACTCGGTCTCTTTTGTGACTTCATCCGTATCCGTCCACAGGCGGCCTTGCGATGACTCCCATTCGCGGGAAAGCACATATGGATGCGTGAGCGGTTGCGAGAGACGTTCCACCCAGCCGTTTGAACCTGGGTCGATCCAAAATTGAATCGTTGCGGGGCGGTTCATCATCAGGAAGGTGTAGGCGGGCGCGACCAGCACGGCGTCTTTATTTTCACTGCGCCATGATTCCAAATATTGCGCGGCGATCACGCCATCTGCCAGCAAGGTGAGATATTCTTGTCCAAGGTCGAAACCTGACAGGTCTTGAAATTCCATTGCATTGCGGAATTTCTTGATCGATTCGATCAAGCTGGCGGCAATGCGCACAGCGTCCATGTTTTCGTGGAATCCATACCCAGGCTGGGAGATCACTTCGCCGAATAACTTGCGCATGTAAAAATCCAAGGGCAGCGGGGCGTCTTCGCGGTAATTCATCAGCCAAATGCGCAGGTTGGCGTATCGCTCGCCGAGCGCGTACGTGATGCGTTCCTGCATTTCAGGCTTGATCTCTTCAAAAGTGGAAAGCCCGATATCTTTTTGACGATAGACAATATCGGTCAGCAGTTGCGCGCGCACGAGGTCGGTGTTCAATGCGAACATGAATGTGTGAGTAACGTCATATTTATTAGGGTGAACATTCCACTGCGGGTGCGCCAGTGCGGAAAGAGTCAACAAGGTTTGGCTGGCGGTCTCGTCCCGCAGCGAGCGTGACGGACGATTTGTCCGCCAGGGAATCTTCTTTTCTTCCAAGCGATTCGTGATCGAGAAGCGCAGCGCATCCGAAAGATAGGGCGCGAGCACAACGATCTCAGATGGCGGCACGCCTTTATCGAGAAGCTGCATAATTCTGCCCACCACCTGATCCAGCATTTCGGGGTAGAAGCGTGACGTCAAAATCTCGAAGGCTCGCTCTTCGTTGGTGACAGGGATTTGTCTTTCAGTGGAGAGAATTGCACTGACGAGTCCATCGGATAATTCGATGATTGATTCAGAGGAGACGAAACTTTCGTCAAACGAGATGATTTGATCACAATCCGCGCTCAGGGCTGCGCCGCTAGCTGAATCTCCGCCGAGGAAGTTTCGATACCCTGCATCATCGTCGTAGATCAATAATGCCGATTGCAAATCATTCATCCACTCGTGGACAATGTCATGCGCGCGCGGGGTATCCTCTTCCACATTGTCGTAGATCAAATGCTGGTACTGGCTTGAAAGATATTCCCGCACCTGTGGATGCGGCCAAAGGATATTCGTGAACATTTCCAGTTGAAGGGAGAAATCCAGCAGATTGTTTTCGATGCAATATGCGCGGAATCGCGAGGCGCATTCCTGCACATCCGCATAAATGCGGCGCTGGGCGGGGTCGCCGAACCAGGCGGAGTCCAGCCGTGATGCGATCTCTGTATATGGAAAGCCGACTACTGCGGCTTTATTCAAACCATCGATGATCTGGGAATACAGGCGGTTGCGGTTGATGGTGAGGGATTGAAAATATCCCTGCTCTTCGATCAATGGATGCACAAGATGCGCCATGTAATATTGCGCGGTTTCAAGTGTGAGGAATGCGGGTGGTAATTGCGGATTTTTGAATCCAGCGGCTTCTGCGGCGATGGGCCAGAACAGGTCACACATGCGCCTGGCGAGGCCGCCAATGGTCGCGGAGGTTACTTCGCCCCCCGCGCTTCGTTCGGGGCTGTACAGCAGTTCGAGATACGGCTCTTGCAAAGTCCGCTGGGGGGTGAGCATGAGGATCGAGTCTGCGGGAATGCCCTGGGTGAGCAGGTAGCGCATCCGCTCCACGCCTGCGGTGGTTTTCCCCGTCCCTGCTTTGCCGCGGACGAAGAGTTTAATGTCGAGGGGAGATTCAACTATTTGTTGTTGAAGCAGGCGGAGGCGGGGAGTGAGCGAGTCCATATGGCTAGGGTACAGGAGTGCGGAGGATTTGTCAACCAGCAGGATGTTTCTGCTGTTATACTTTTAGGACTTTCGCTCGCTCCTCTTGTTTTGCATGTCACCCTCCCGATGTCCTTCGGGAGAATGACAAGCGAAAGTCCTAACTTTTAAAAACTTAACAATGGAGCGCCCACCATGAAAAAAATAATTCCTGTCGGGTTGTTTTTTATGATTGCCATGAGTTTTAGCTTATCCGCTTTTGTGCCGGTAAAAGTCAGCGCGGCTGGCGATCAGGCGTTGGCAGGTCCATCGCAAACTGCTCAAACGGATGTGGATGTCTACACAGTGGACATCATTGTCCTCAATTTATTCGATATCGACCTGAACGCCGGCACCTATTCCATGGACTTTTACCTCATGTTTAATTGCGCGGACGCTCCCTGCGCGCGTGAACCCAAATGGGACATTTTGAACAGCACTTCCGGGCTGGATGTGCAGGATCAGGGTGCGACAAGACCTTTCGAGTATTATGAGTATCGCGTCAAAGCGGACATGATCGGCAGGGTGGATTACACCTACTATCCATTCGATTATCTATACGTTGATGTCTTCATTGAAGACAAGGAATATCGCTCGAACGAAATCTCCTATGAATTTTTGGCGATCTCTGTCGATCCTTACTTGTTCAATCCCGCGGGGTGGATCCACAAAGATGCCTACGATTACGGTGAAACCTATATCATTCAATATGGCGACCCTGATACAACCTATGACCGTTTGAATATGTGGCTGTTTCTCGAACGGGACTGGTTCGGCGCGTTCATGAAAACGGTTTTTGCCGCAATTGTGATCGTGATGATCGGCATGTTATCTTATTTGATGAAAGCGAACGCCACTACGGAGCGCCTTGCTTTGGTCTCTTCCACGTTGGTAGCCATCGTGCTGTATCATATTTCATTGGTAGCAGGGGTCCCCGCTACAGGCTACCTGACATTTATTGACAAGTTCATGATCTGGACCTACCTGATCGTGTTTCTATCCCTTGCGGTTTCCGTTATGATGATGGTGTATGTGAACGCGGGAAAACAAGAGATGGCAGAGCGCCTCCACGCGCGTACCCGCTGGCTTGTCCCTGCATTGTGGATCGTGATCATGGCGTATGTGTTTATCTTTGAGCTTATCATCCCTTACAACCAGTTGCTCGCCTCGATCTCGTAACCAGAGTTATTTACGCAGCTTAAGTGATTCGGCTGCGTGAACCTCGGCATCGCAAGATTTATCTTGCGATGTTTCTCGACAAACGCAAGATAAATCTTGCGGTACGGGAGTGAGTTAAACAAAAAACTCCGCATCAAAGCGGAGTTTTTTGTTGTGCTATTGTAGATGCCTGCTGAAAAAATTCTTCGCGCGTTCCCAGGCGTCTTTTGACGCTTCGGGGATATAGACGCTCGGGTCATTATCGCGGAAGAAGGCGTGGCCTGAATTGGGATACACTATCACCTCATGCTCCACGCCAACTTCATCAAGGAGCTTGTCGAACTCCTCCACCGTTCCAGCAGGGATGGAGACATCGGCATCGCCGAAGAATCCAAGCACAGGCGCTTTCAGGTTGGCGCGCAGTTGATCGAAGATCGTCTGCATTCCGCCGCCGTAAAATGTGCAAACTGCATCCAATGGGCGGGAGGCGCTCAACGCAAGCGACATGCGCCCGCCAAAGCAAAAGCCGACACTGCCAATTTTTCCGCTGCAATCGGGCAGGGATTTCAAGGCATCGAAAACTGTCGCTAATTCCTTCGGCGCATTGGGGCCGTATTTTTGCACCAGTTTCATAGCCGTCTCGCCGTCGCCGAGGCTGGCAAGCTCGCCATGATACATGTCGGGTGCAAAAGCGAGGTAGCCTTCCATTGCAAAACGGTCTGCAACAGATTTGGTTTGCGCATCCAATCCCCACCATTCCTGGATCACGATCACAGCAGGGGAGGGTCCCGCGCCTGCTGGTTTTGCAAGATATCCCTGCACTGCTCCAAGTTGAATAGAATCGTTCATCAGTTTATCCTCCGGGTGTGGCTGTTGGTTCTGGTTGGGGGGTGGCTTCTCCGCTGGCAGTACCCGTCTCGCTATAGCTGGAACTGCTGTATCCTGTACTGCACACGGCTATTTTTTCCTGCAACATACAACCGGATAAATACCCGCTCTTCAGGCTGTCCAGCAGGTAGATGGCGTCTTCCAGGCTGTTTGCAAGCAGGGTCAATGTATTGCCCTTGCTGGTTGTATCCAGCAGGAGAACGCTGTTGCCGTAAATGCCGATTTTGCCGAACCCGGGCGCTTCGATAAATTCACTGCCATTTTCCAAGGTGAGGTCGAATTTGTTTATCAGCGGCGTAAGCTCTTCGCTGGGGGTATAGGAACTGATGATGATTGCGTCGCCATCCCTGGGGAGTTCATTCACATACTCGATTCCAATGTTCATGAATTTTAAGGATGCCTGTAATTTCCCCAGCGCAGACACAATTTCCGCGGTCTTTCTTATTTCCGGAGCGAGATACACCTGCGCCGTTTTTCCATTGAACACAAACGGGAATTTGTCAAAGGTTATTTTTTGTGTTCCGGAAAGCGCAAAATCTGCCAGGTTGGCAATCAGCGAGGCATTGTCGGCATAATCGTTGTAAGGGGATGACATGAAGGTGATATCGCCGAACGCTGACACATTCCCATCCCTGCTGAGCGCTGCGCCGCCCTGGGCAGGGTCATTCGCATCATTCGCCGACGAGAGGGTGGATTCTGTTCCTCGAAGCAGAATCAACCCTGAGGGCGATTCGACCGAATGCGTCCCGTACAGGGCCACTTCTTTAAGTCCAAAGGTTAATTCATTTTTGGCAAAATCATCGAAGACTACGTTGCGGAAATTGCCTTCATTTTTTTCAAGGCTGTAGAGATAGTCGTTGTTGATGGAAATGCCAAACGGAACCAGCAGGGGGTTGGCGGCGTTCACATCGCCCAGGGCAATCGGGTTGCCGGAGGTCAGGTCGAAATAGATCGAGTTGCGCGTGGCGTCTGTGAAGACCAACAGCCTGCCGCCGCGCTCTGCAAAATTTTTGATGATGCGGATTTCATCCGCCGTAAAAGTAATGGATGGGGAAATGGCGACGAATGCGCTGGCGTATTTCAATTTGAATTCGAGCAGCGCGGGGTCGTTGTGCAGTTCCACTCGTCCGCTGCGCTGGGTGATGGCTTCCGTCAGCGAGGCTACTTCGGTCATCGTGAATTGATTGCCATGTGTGGCATCGAACAAAACCACGCCGCCATATTGGTTGATATCTTCGGGGTTTATGGCCGGCGGGTTGACCGGCGCTTGCGGCGCTTGGAGGGCTGCAAAGTCTGGCGTGGCAAAGCCGGGCCGCTCTGCAAAGCCGCGATAGAAAGACAGCCCGCGCAGAAGGGCGGGGAGCAGCAGCGCGGCCAATGCGATGAAGAGATAATTCTTTTTCATGACCGTCTCCTGTTATTTAACCGGCAATGGAGGAATGTAAAGCAGGTACGTGCCTGCTTCGTTTGGATAAGGCAGCGCCATGCCGTCCGGGCTTTGGATGAAGAAGGGTATGGCGGCTGTCGAATTCAACCCCGCAAGTTCATAAAGGTCTTTGATTTCATAATTGGCAACCTTCGCAAGCGAGGCGGCTTTTTCAGCCGCGTCGGTTTCCGTGCCGATCTCATCCGCAATGCCGAGGCGCACTGCTTCGATGCCGACCCAGATCTGCCCGGTAAAAATGACCCCCGGCCCGGCGTTCAGTTTTCCCTCGCGTCCCAGTTTCACCGCTTCGAAAAATCCCTGCTTGACCATTTCGATCTGGCGCATATCCGAATCGCGCGGCGCGCCCCAAAGTTTGTAAGGGCCGGTTGAAATGATATCTTCGATGATAAAAGGGGCAGGGGGCAGGTAGCCGATCACGCCGATGTTCCCCACAAGTGAGGTTGGCTTGGTGTAAATGTAATCGGTGTTGACCGAGAGATAATATGCGCCGCTGGCCGCCATCCCATTCACTGCGGTGACAACAGGTTTCTTTTCCCGCAAACGCGACAGTTCCATGTAAACGGCTTCGGTGTCCACCACGGTGCCGCCGGGGCTGTCAAAGGCCAGCACTACTGCGCGAACCTCGGGGCGCTCAATGGCATAGTGGATTTGGGCGATCATATCCTTTGCCGTGGACGAATAAATTGCGTCATTAAGATGGATAACGCCGATCACAGGCTGGGGGATGGCTGCCGCGATCAAGATTCCCACGATCCACGGGAGGGCGATCCATAACAGGCTGGTTCGAATAGATTCCCATTTCAGTTCAGAAATATTCATAACTGCTCCTTTGGGCTGCGGCTGTTTCATTTGGGTGTGTTTTATTTCAGTTGAAACAACCGTGCCGAAGGTTTGAAAAACAGCAAAAGTATTCGAGAAAACCCTCGGGACGTTCCAACCTTCAACTCATTTGAAACGCACTCATTTCGTTTGAGCATATACGAGATGATAGGCTTTGTCAACAAGGTTGTTTTTGAAAAAGAACTAAAGTAAAGTCGTCAGCGGCGTGATGTGTTGGATGATACCCCTGCACTCCGCCAGGGACAATGGTATCGGCGGAGGTGAAGCGTCCTAAAGCGGGGTCGTACATTCTTGCGCCGTAGTGCATCAACCCAAAGCCTTTGGTGACCGTGGTCGTGGATGGGTCGTCCATATAGGAGTACTGTCCCGTGAAGGTGTATTTGGTCAATGCATAACTCGGCGCGGTGACAGTGGAGCTTGTCCACCACGAGCGGACTTCGCCGAAGGGTTTGTCCACAGGATGCTTCGCAATATCTCATCTCGGAGATTTTTGTCCCTGCTTTGTCGGTGGTGAGGCTGGTGGAGCCGAGATGGTCGGAGAGGATGTATTCCACTTTCATGATTTCGGGGGTGGTGTATTTACTCGTGGCGATGCGGGACGTCCCTGCGAAGTAGTGTTTCGTGACGAGTGAGTAAACATCTTCAAAGGTAATAATAGTGAAAATAGTTTTCCTGCTAATCGTGGGCTTTGCTACCTTCTCCAGATTAATTCACTCCCAATTGGCAGCGTTGATAGATTATCAATAGTAGCAATTAGGTAAGTCTTGTTATCTTTTACTGAATGTACTTGTATTTCACCGGCACCGGAGATAAATGCGATATATTGTGAGTCTGGCGACCATGCAAGCCTTGCAATGTAATTTTCACTTTGATAGTAATTAGAAATCAAGAAGCACTTTGGCTTTTTCTCTGATACATCAACAATACAAATATCCTGTTGATCCAAGACTAGCGCAAGCTTAGTACTATCGGGAGACCAAATGCTTCGTGGATGCAAATAAAAATGATCATAGCACCTTTCTTCAGGAACTTTGATTGTTAATTTTACGATTTTCGAAACAGGGTCATAAATTAATGCCTCTTTTCCACAACGCAAGTTCCCAGCATGGGGAACTTCGTCACTCCTGTAAAATCCAACCAACGCAACCATGGCGTTATTAGGTGACCACTCAATACTATCAGTCGCCGCTATATTTTCAGGAACAACCAGGGCTTCAGCTTTCATAATGCTTGCGTCCATCACATACCAGTTGTCATCAGTATCCCAAGATGATTCCTCATAATCTACACCTATCATTGATTGGGCTGAATTTGATAGCCGGGGAATAGAAAAAATCGTTTCTTCGTTATTGAATGTTCCAATATAGATAGATGCATTAGATCTAAAATCATAAGCATTTATTGATATTTCACTCCCATTCGGCCCGGCTAGCGTATACATAAGAATCTGTTCTGAACTTGCAATATTCCAAGTGCCAATATCCTTCCGTTCAATAAAATTTTGTTGTCCTGTAAGAATATCGTATACATAGACCTCAGTCTTGTCTGATACATTGTCCGTTTCACATACTGCTCTTGGGAGAACTGATAATAGTTCGCAATATTTAGGTAAATAAAAACGAAAAGCAAGGTCGTTGTCAAAGTCAAGTTTGATATATTCTCCAGAATCTGCGGAGCCAACAAAAAGGCTCCCACTCAATACAGGCAAAAAGTTGATACTAGCATTAATAATAGTTGAGATGGCTATGGGTGTGTTGGTTTCCGAGGGAGTAATATGGGGGCTGTTCACAGATTGTGTTTGCGGCAATGGAGTAATATTGGTCTCCTTGAACGGCGTTGAGCCAGAAATGTTTTCTTGACAAGAAAGAAGTATTAAAAGTAAGGCAATTGTAACTCGCTGCAATATGAGATTTTTCATTTTGTTATCCATAATTAGCGGATATTAAAGAAGTTGTGTGGATTTTGAGGAACCATCCAGGAACGAGTATGCCATATTGTGTGAACATTGGTATAACCTGTTTCGGGACCACCATTAATATGCATTGGGCCAACTGGTAACAGAGAACCCCTGCCACTCTCTACACGTATTTCCATATGTAAATGCACTGCATCAGAAGCCCCAGTAGTTCCAACATTACCAATAAGCTGACCAGGAACAACTGCATCGCCTTCGCTTAGGCTTGATGGCTCTTCCAAATGAGCGTATAGCATGAACAAAGTCGCCCCATCTGGAATTAGTGCCTTTATTTCTGGGGGTAGAGAAACATAGTCGTACCCTATTATTACTACATTTCCATATCCATTATTTTCCGTGTAGTTATGGCCAACACATGGATCTGAAGAACATGCAGTCGAACTATATACAGTCCCATATGATGATGCCAAAATTTCCGGATTCGAGTTTTCTGCACTATCTGGATTTAGATCAATTCCAGGATGTTTTTTGTCATAATCATATCCTCCACCTCTAGTCATAGGATTTACTGGGTCAATCCAACTTGTTGACTTACCTCTTCCAGCTACAATGGTTGTGTTATTGGCATTTAAACAAGTATTTCCGCTGGATTGATAACATCCATACTTGGGTTCATGCCCGCTCGGGTCGACAAAATTCAACGGCGAGTTATTGACATACGCATACCGATCATACCCCTGCACCCCGCCAGGGACAATGGTGTCGGCGGAAGTGAATCTGCCAAGCGCGGGGTCGTACATCCTTGCGCCGTAATACATCAACCCAAAGCCTTCGGTGATGGCGGTTGTGGATGGGTCGTCCATATGTGAATATTGTCCTGTGAAGGTGAATTTGGTCAAGGCATAACTCGGCGTGGTGACAGCGGAGCTTGTCCACCACGAGCGGACTTCACCGAAGGGTTTGTATTTCATCTCGGAGATTTTTGTCCCTGCTTTGTCGGTGGTGAGGCTGGTGGAGCCGAGATGGTCGGAGAGGATGTATTCCACTTTCATGATTTCGGGGGTGGTGTATTTACTCGTGGCGATGCGGGAC
>CAKKRM010000205.1 GCA_919902735.1 Anaerolineales bacterium
GAACGCGGCGTGCAGCTCATCGGCACGGCGCACGGCCAGACCCTCGAAAATCTTTTACTCAACCCAACGCTGAGCGACCTCGTCGGCGGCATTGAAGCGGTCACACTGTCAGACGAGGAAGCCCGTCGGCGCGGCACCCAGAAAACAGTTTTGGAAAGACGCGCTCCTCCAACTTTTGATGTTCTGATCGAGATTCAGAATCGCGAACGTTTTGCAGTCCATCTCGATATCATGTCTGCGGTGGATGCACTTTTGCGCGATGCGCTTACCCCGCCTGAGATCCGCACCTACGATGAAGCGGGACAAATTCAAATCGAGAAGCCTGCGCCGCCCAAGCCCAGCGCCAAAGTGGATGTAAAAACGCCTCGCCGCACGCGGACGACTGCTACGGCTTCCGAAGAACATTCGCCACGCTCTGAGTCTTTGAACCCGCCCGTTATCGTTACTCCAATCATCGGCACGAAGTTGCAGACCGTGCGCGTGTTCGCGTATGGCGTTGCGCGCAACAGATTGATGCAAGCCGCGAAGAGACTCGGCGTGCCCGCCGTGGTGGTGACCGATGTGGAGGAAGCCAACGTGTTGGTGACTCTGCGGACGTATTACCGCAACCGCGAGCAAACCGTCATCGAAGCCGAACAGCGCGGGATGCCAATTTATGTTCTGCGCGCAAACACCGTGGCGCAGGTGGAGCAATTCCTCGGCGACCTGTATAACCTGACCGAACATCAAGCCCCGCGAGACAGCATGGACGATGTCCGCCACGAAACCCAGCAAGCGATCTCCGCAGTATTAAACGGCGAACGCTGGGTAGACCTGCCCCCCGGCACATCCCTTGTGCGCAGACTCCAACACGAGATGGCACGTAATGCTGAGTTGGTTTCTCATTCCTATGGAAAAGAACCGCGCAGGCACGTGAGGATTTTTAGGGAGTAAAAAGCGATTAGCGGTTAGCGGTTAGCGGTTAGCGATTAGCATTTAGCTGAAAGCTAACCGCTAAAAGCTAACCGCTAAAAGCTAATGGCTAAAATATGTTCATCACACTCGAAGGCCCCGAAGGCTCCGGCAAGACATCTCACATCCCGCATCTCGTGGAATACCTGCGAGAGAAGGGATATGTCGTATTTTCCACCCGTGAACCGGGCGGCACATCCATCAGCGAGCAAATCCGCGATATTTTGCACGACTTGAAGAACGCCGAAATGCATCCGCGCACGGAGACTCTACTGTATCAGGCTGCGCGCGCCCAGATCGTGGAGCAGGTCATCAAGCCGCGCCTTGCGAACGGTGAGATCGTTATCTCCGACCGCTACTTTGATTCGACCATCGCCTATCAAGGCTACGGACATCAGCAGGATTTGGAGCAAGTCCGCGCTTTGGTGAAATATGCAACAGGTGGATTATCGCCTGACCTGACGATCCTGCTTGACCTCGATGTGGAAGTTGGACTCAGACGAAAAAAACAAAACGAATCCGAATGGAACCGCATGGATGATCATGAAGTGAAATTCTACGAACGAGTCCGCGCAGGGTATTTGGAAATGGTGAAGCAGGAGCCCGTTCGCTGGGTTGTGGTTAATTCGGACCAGAAGTGGGAGTCTGTACAGGAAGAGTTGAGGAGGGTGGTTGTTGGAAGGCTGCAAGTTAAAAGTTGAAAGTTTATTGCTGTATAATATTTCCAATGAACACCGCAAGCGAGATCATCCAAAAGTGCAAAGAAGTCCTTGCCAAGCAATATGGCAGGAGGCTTAAAGGCGTGATTCTGTATGGGTCAATGGCGCGGGGAGATTATGCAGCATCAAGCGATATTGACTTGCTTGTGCTACTTGACCTGCCTTTGGATTATTTTGCGGAACTTCGTCAACTTGTGGATGTGTTGTATCCAATTCAACTCGAATCTGAACAGTTGATTTCCGCCAAGCCAGTACTATTCAAGGATTTTGAATTAGGCACTGTTTCGCTATATCGAAACGCGCGGCGGGAAGGAGTGGCAGTTTAATGACAGATAACTCCGGCGAAATTTCTGCCAATTTGCAAAGGGCTGAAACAAATCTGCAAGCCGCAAAAGACTTAATTGACAAGGAGTATTTTGATATTGCTGCGGCGCGCGCTTATTATGCTGCTTTCTATGCGGCAAGCGCTTTGCTTTTAAGTCAGGATATTGACACCAACAAACACAGCGGTGTAATTGCATTAATCCATCAGCACTTTGTAAAAACGGGGAAGCTCGATAAAGAACAGGGGAAGAGTCTGAATTGGCTTTTTGAAATTCGCGGCGTAGGGGATTATGGGGTATCTGTTCATGTGGCTTCTGGAGAAGCGTATCTTGCAGTACAGGTTGCAGAAAGGTTTCTGGAATCAACCAAGCAGATACTTGGATAGATTTTTTGCATTACATCGGGGGAATACATAAGAATTGGAATATTCATCGTTTTATAGGAGAAACAACATGACCGAAGAACAATGGATACCTGGCAACAAAAAAGAATTAATGTCCGCAATTGAGCGGGAGTGGAAACTTTTGCTGGAAGTAGCGGAAAAACTGACGGACGAGCAGATGACGACGCCCGACTCCGGCGGATGGTCTCCCAAGGATAACCTTGCCCATCTTGCCGAGTGGTTAAACATCCTGATGGGATATCACATGGACAAGCGCCCTGATTATGAAGTTTTGAATGTTTTACCTGAAGTTACAAAAGATTGGGATATGAACGTCATCAATGCCATGCTCTTCGAGCGCAATAAAAACCGTCCGCGTGGCGAAGTGCTGGATGGGTTGAAACAGGCTTACGGGAGTCTGATCGCGAAACTTGAGTCGACGAGCTTTGAAGACCTGCTCAAGCCGCGTCATGAAAATGACCCGGAGAAACGTCCGCTGCTGATGTGGGTGATTGGCGATACATCGGATCATTTCCTTGAACACCGTGAAACGATTGAAAGAGGAATCAAAGAGAACTAACATGACTGCTGATTCTGAAAAAGATATTAAATATTTAAAAGCCATTGGCCGCGTTTGTGCATTGGCATTGAAGAAAATGATGAAGGAAGCCAAGCCCGGCATGACCACCGCCGAGCTGGATAACATTGGCAGCGAGTTTCTTAAGAAGGAAGGCGCAACCTCCGCGCCGCAAGCCATGTATCAATTCCCCGGCGCAACCTGCATCAGCATCTCGCCTGTCATCGCGCATGGCATTCCAAATGACCACGTGCTGAGCGAAGGCGAGTTGATCAACATCGATGTCTCTGCCGAGATGGACGGTTATTTTTCAGACACCGGCGCTTCGATGGTTGTTGCAAAGCATATCCCCGAATACGAGAAAATTCTCGAGGCAACCCGCTCTGCGCTGAACAAGGCCGTCCATGCCGCCGTCGCGCGACAGCCGCTCAATATCATCGGCAAGACCATTCAGCAGGAAGCCAAACAAAACGGTTTCAATGTGATCTACGAGTTGACGGGTCACGGCATTGGGCGCCATCTGCACGAGGAGCCATCTGCGGTGCATAATTTCTTTAAACAAGATGAACGCCGCATTCTTAACGAAGGGCTGGTTCTGGCCATCGAGCCTTTTCTCACCACCGGCAAGGGACGCGTCGTCGAAAAAAAGGATCACTGGTCTTTGCAGACAACTGACAAGACCATGGCCGCGCAATTCGAACACACCATCATTGTCACAAAGAACGAGCCGATCATTTTGACTTTGGCATAATCACGTACCGCACACTTGCCCTGGCGCTGTGCGGCTTAAGCCGTACCAGGGCAAGTGTGCGGTACCCTTTTCTCAATCCTCTTTCAACCATCTCTTCACCGCTTCGTGCGGATGTTCGTACTTTTCCATTTCATTCAATAATTCCGCTGGTTCCATTCGGCAGAAGACGGCGTTGCGATGTTCGGGGAAAACGAAGCCTTCCACAACTGCATGATCCATTGCCGCGAGCAGGGGATCGTAATATTTTTTCACGTTCAACAGCCCCACAGGTTTCTCGTGTGCGCCGGTTTGCGCCCAGGTGATGGCCTCAAAGAGTTCGTCCCATGTGCCGAAGCCGCCGGGCAGGGCGATGTAACCGTTTGCGAGTTCGTGCATGCGGGCTTTGCGTCCATGCATATCGGGGGCCACATCCATGCGAGTGAGGCCGATATGCGCGAGCGCGGGCGTATTCATGGATGGGATGATGACGCCGATCACCTCGCCGCCCGCGGACAAGGCTCCGTTTGCCACTTCGCCCATCAGGCCAGTTTTGCCGCCGCCGTAGATGAGGCGAATGCCCCTGTCAGCGAGGGTGATGCCCATTTGGTAGGCGGCAGTTTTATAGTCTGCGTGAACCGAGTCGGATGATCCGCAAAAAACACATATTGATTTCATGGCTTTCTCATCCTTTGTTTTTAGAATGATATGGAACGTCCCGAAGGTTTTCCCGAAGACTTTGGCCGTTTTCCAAACCTTCGGGACGGTTGTTTCAACTGAAATGAAACGCCCCCGAATGATTTTTGCGCGGAGTCCAAAGTCTGGAGACTTTGGACTCCGTAAAAATCAGGTTAGAGTTATGTAAGTATAACCTTTGGACGCTTGACTCACACCCATCGCAGGGATGAAAATAGCAGTATGGAATACAAAGACTATTACAAGATCCTCGGTGTGGAGCGCAAAGCCAGCGCGGACGATATTCGCTCGGCGTATCGCAAGCTTGCCATGAAATATCATCCCGATAAAAACCCCGGCGACAAAAAAGCCGAGGATAAATTCAAAGATATCAACGAAGCCTATCAGGTTTTGAGCGACGAGCAAAAACGCGCGCGCTACAACCAGTTGGGCAGCGCGTATTCCAACTTCCGTACGAGCGGCGGCAGGCCAGGTGATTTTCAATGGGATGATTGGTTCCAGCAAAACGCAGGGCAGCGCGGCAATGTGGATGATGTGTTTGGCGGTGGCGGCGCCACTTTCTCCGATTTCTTCCGCACCATCTTTGGGGAGGCGGTCCGCTCCTCTCAACGAGGACAGCAAATGCAACAACCAGAGAGCGGGTATCAACAGGATTTGACGATCAGTTTTCAAGAGGCGTATGAAGGCACGCTGCGCCAATTGCAAACCAATACGCGCAAACTTCAGGTGCGCATCCCTGCCGGGGTGAAGACGGGTTCCAAAGTGCGGGTGGCAGGCGCGGGACCGGAAGGAACCGATCTTTATCTGGTCGTGCATGTCGAGGATGAGAATCGCTTCGAGCGGGATGGAAGCGACCTGACCACGACATCCAGCTTAAGCATTTTTACTTTGATCCTCGGCGGCGAGGCGGAAGTGGACACGCCCGCTGGTAAAGTTAAATTAAATATTCCCGCAGGTACGCAGACAGACCAGGTTTTTCGGCTGGCAGGGCGCGGAATGCCGAACCTCAAAAGCCCAAATACAAAAGGCGACCTGTTCGTGAAATTGAAAGTAGAGATTCCAAAATACCTGTCGTCGAAACAGATAGAACTGATCGAAGAAGCGTCTCGTATAAAATTTTAAAGTTGTTCATAGGAGTAGCATGAAAATAAAACGAAGCATTCTTGCTTTCATGGTTTTGGTATTGGCGGCGCTGGCTTGTCAAAATCCCATCCCTGCCGCAGTTCAACCCACGGTGGTTGTGCAGTCTATCCCAACCATTTCATCCGCCGATGCAAATGTTGTTAACCCAGCTTCTCAGCAGGAAAGTTTGGTTGCGCTGTATGAAAACGTGAGCGCGGGCACGGTTGCGATCCTGACGGACCTCGGTTCGGGTTCAGGTTTTGTGTATGACGGGCAGGGGCACATCATCACGAACTTCCACGTGATCGAAGGCGCGAATATCATTGAAGTCCGTTTCACGTCTGGTTTCATGGCATACGGAACGGTGATCGGGACGGATACTGATTCGGATGTGGCGATTGTAAAAGTGGATGCGCCCGCGGAGGAACTTCATCCGCTGCCGCTCGGCGATTCAGACTCGCTGAAAGTTGGTCAGACCGTAATCGCCATTGGCAACCCCTTTGGGCTGGATACGACCATGACGGTCGGCATCATCTCTGCGCTGGGCCGCACATTGGATTCGGCTCACGCATCCCCGGATGGAAACCCATTTACCGCAGGCGACATCATTCAAACAGACGCGGCCATCAACCCTGGCAACTCCGGCGGCCCGCTCTTCAACATCAACGGGGAAGTGGTTGGCATCAACCGCGCCATCCGCACTACGAACTTTACCGAAACCGGTGAGCCTCTCAATTCCGGTATTAGTTTTGCCATCTCCATCAACATGGTCAAACGTGTTGCGCCTTCGTTGATAGAAACCGGTAAATACGATTATCCATTTTTGGGCATTGCCTCGATGGACTCACTCAGCCTCGAAATGGTGCAGGCGCTCGGGCTGAAATCCTACACGGGAGCATATGTCACCAGTGTTGTGCCTGGCGGTCCTGCGGAAAATGCGGGAATCATTGCGGGAGAAACACCCACATCCATTCCCAACCTATTCTCTGGCGGTGACTTGATCGTTGCCATCGATGGGCACGAAGCCCGCACCTTCGATGAAATGCTGGCGTATCTCATCACCCACAAATCCCCCGGCGATACGGTGGTACTGACTGTCCTGCGCGGCGAGGAAAAAGTGGATGTGAGCATCACGCTGGATAAGAGGCCGTAAAATCTTTTCAAATGAATCGCGAAGAGCGCGAAGTAAAAAAACATTCTTTGCCGGTACAAAAAGACCTCCGAGTTTTTCGTGGACTCGGAGGTCTGCTATATTAAGTAGCTATGGAAGTCCTGCTTTAGGGGTAGTATCCAATGTGAGTATTTCGGCGCGCTTCAAATTGGTCGAAATAGAGCGTGCCGCTCGTGCCTGCATCCACGCCGCTGGTGGCGCCCAGGTTTACATGGTCCACCAGGCGGGTGTCGTTATCGAGATTGGCAATCGTATTCACCAGCACATCGTTCACCCACAACTCAAGGTAGCCGTCGTTGGCTCCCGACGCGTTGGCGGCCTGGAAGGCGATCTCGATCATTTGCGGTTCATCCGTGATGACAATTGGCTGACCTGAAACCATGCCTCCCGCGTCATGGTATGCCTGGGTTTGCAGGGTGTAGGAGCCTCCGCTGTTGTTGAGCGTGACCCTGAACACCGACCCGGCATCGCCGCCCGCGCTGAAAATGGAGAAGCCGTTATTGTTGGGAATGCTGATCGAATTCGGGTCGAGATAGAAACGCGCGTGGTATTGCGCCTCATCTGCTGGGGAAGTGTCGGCCGCATTGATGGAGACGGTGTCGTTGATCAGCGCCTGCATCCCGTACGAGCCGAAGATGGCGGATGGGGAGGAAACGCTCAGGTCGCCGCCCAAGGTGGTGGAACCCCAGAGTGAAAAGCCATTGCTTTCAAAATCATCTTTGAAGACCAGGTCGATCAGGGGAGCGGAGAGGGCGGGACCGCTCGGATCAAGCCCGATGGGATCGCCCTGACGGGATTCAAAGGCATCGAAGTAGACGGAACCGCTCGCGCCTGCGGGAATGGAATCTGTGGCTCCCAGACTGATTCTCGAAATTCGGGAGGCGTCTGTATCGAGTCCACCGAGAGTGTCCACCAGCACATCGTTGATCCACAGTTTGGCGAAGCCATCGTTGGTTCCGACTGCGCTGGCGGCCTGCCATTCGATCTCCACGGCCTGCCAGTCGTCGGTGATGTAGGCGCTGCGGCCTTCGAACCAGGCATTGGCATCGTTCTGCCCGCATAAGGTCAGGGCATAATATTCAGCCATGCGCCTCATGCCAAGACAGAGTTTCCAGTTGTAGGCGTCGTCACTGCCGGTGAAGACGTACATGGATTCATTGTTCGGCAAATTCACTGAATTTGGGTTCAGGTAGAAGCGGGCGCTGTAATGGGTTTCATTGTTGGGCGAAACATCCGTAACGTCAATGTCCATCGTATCGTCAATCAGAGCTTCCATGCCGTAACTGCCTACTGCGGCGGCCTGGGCAGAAGCGAAGAGGTCGCCTCCGTCTGTGGAACTGCTGGACCAGGCGGAAAGGTCGCCGCTCTCGAAACCATCGCTAAAGACCACGCCCGGGATGGGGGTGTTGGTGGGCGTATTGGTTGGAGCAGGCGTTGCGGTTGCGGCAGAACTTGTTGTGTATTCCACATGAAGCCGCGGGGCGCTGTTTGCTCCTCCTTCATAGGCCACCGCCACGCGTTTGCCTGTGCCGGTCATCAAGATCGCAAGGGCGTTGCCGCTATTCCAGCCGGAACGGTTTACGATTTCTTGAATAATGAGGGTCAGGTCGGTTGTCCGTTGATTTGTCCCGCTCTCGTTGAGGGTGAGCCAGGCGGAAGGATTCCATGCGACTGAACTCGTCGTGGGCGGGCGGGTGGATATTTTGTTGGATGTGCTGTAGCCAAAGGTAACGGGATTATCATTCGCCTCTCCCTGGAGGGTCAGCGTGGTTGCTTCACTGGTGGTCTCATCCACGGTGAATTGGATGTAGGCATTGAGGATCGTGGTGCCTTGTGGGATGGTGACATTCGTGAAGCGCAGACCGACTTGCTGGTTGTCTGCATCCCGAATCAACTCGAGGTCACTGCTGGAGAGGGATACGGACCCGGATGCGCTCTCTTCCGCATCGTCGCTATTGGATGCAATGGGGATGTCAATGGAGACAGGGGTTTGGGCCGTTGGGGTGAAGGTGGGGAATGGCGTAGTGGTTGGGGTGTTTGTAATCGTCGGTGTCGGGGAAAGCGTGGGTGTAGGTATGGCAGTCGGAATTTGTTCATTGTTCAGGTAGGCCCAGGCTTGACTCATAGTGATTCCGTTAAGCTGTTCCAGCGGGTGGCTTGCTCGTTCATCAGCGATAGCCTGTTGCAGTTGCAAACTGGCATATGGCAGGATTGCATCCAGGAACGCTTGTGCTTGTTGTACCTGCGCATTCGTAATGGTTGCAGAACCGCCTTGTCCATCTAACAAGGCTTGTAAATTGGGCGTTAATGCATCTATCACATCCAGGCCTTGATCAGCAAGGTCTGGATTGTTGTTTAAAATGGCAGCTATCTCAAAACCATGTGTGTAATAAAGATCAACATATCGTTGACCTGCTATTGTTGTGCTTAAAATCTCCTCTTCGAGGCGAGTCAACATGGCCGCCTGGCTGGTTATTCGATCACTATTGCTAATGGCAAATGCAAACCCGTTTTCACTACTCATTTGGCGCGTTGACTGATATTGTTGGATCCAGTGTTTCCATTCGCTAAACTTGCAGTTTATGTTGTAAGTTGCTATCGCAAATTGCCATGTGTCCGTCCGGACCAACTTGTCAGGGCCGCCAGTTGTTCTTACAAAGTGGAAAGTAGATTTATCATATGAGTATGGTTGACTTGGTATAACCCAATTCCCTTTTAACCCCGTTATTGGGCTGGTTTTTGAGCCATAATCTGCTGTGCCTGAATATTGGGTAGTAATCCAGCGCGTGGGCATTGCATCGCCGCTTATCTTCCAGTATATAGGCACATCGGTATTAAATACGTTAGTTTTGAACCTAATGTCTATCCAAAAATCAGACCCAAAGATAGAATGATTGTCATTATAGTTATAGGTAATATCAAAATCCAGCCTATCAGGATTTGTTTGTGTATTTGTTACTGTTGCCGAACAGGAAATGTAAGGATATGTAGTGCATGGCTGATATCCTCCTGTACCAGTCCATATATTCAGGTTCCAATCCACGAACTCCAGCGATTTAAATAGAACTGGCGCAGGGGTAAAGGTAGGCGTTGACGTGGAGGTTGATATGAGGATAGGAGTGGAGAGGGAAAGCGTTGGTGTGGGTGATTCTGCGGTTGCGGTCGGCGTTGCGGTTGGACCTGTCACATTGTCAATGTCAATGGTCGCATCGGGCCAGGCGTTTGGTGTTTGTTCTGAAAACCAATGCCATTGCCCGTTATTATCTTGATACTGCAAATCCAAATGCAGGGTAACGTTTCCGCCAAGTTCAGTTGGAATGGATGGCGGGGGCATTTCCAGCGGCATTCCTTTATTAATACCTTCAGACAGGTAGGTTAACTGCTTCCACGCTCCTTGAACAAATGGAGCATCCCGCGCTGTCCATTGATAGCCTAAAATTATTTTATTGAGTTCCCAGTCAGTAGTGGATGTGTTTTGAAGTTGTATGCGGATGTCATAACCGCCTGTCGCATTGACTGCCAGAGAATTATATTTCAGCAAATTCCAGCGGTAATCGGGAGCGATCTTTTCGCCGCTTCCGCCCAGAATATCTATACCAGTATAGTAATGGGCAAGGATTTGTTTGTAACCATTGTCGCCGTCCCATGCCACGGACCAAGGTTGGTTTCCGCTTCCAGCGCATTGATTGCCTTTTGACCAGCGAATCGCGCCTTTTTGACTCATGCCAAATTGATTATTGCCTACATAAACATAATCACATTCCGTGCTAATTGGGTCTTCAACACCTTTTAAATAGTCCTTAGGAAATTGAGCAGGCTCATCAATAGTTTTGTATTGCATATCAGAACCAAATTCGGCATCAATGGACGCACCATTATAAGAAAGGTATTGTCCAGAGGTCGAAGACACAGCCGTAGATATCATGTTCTTAACTATGGTTGGATTCTGATGGTTTAAATAGTAGTTATAAGCGTCTGGGACAAATATTTGAAATTGAGTAGAATTATTTATATATCTAGAATTTGCTCTAAATTTCCAATCTCCAATCGTGCGCGCCGCAATAGCCTGAGCCTGTAGTGCTTCAAGAGTGGGGTAATTCGTTACCACATCCATTTCGCGTGGAAGAACGTCTAAAAGATAATCGTTTTCGACATCTACCACTGCGGGATTTGTGGAATATAGGTATGGGTTAGGAGAACCTATATCTGTGCAACCATAATTGAAATCTGGATCAATAATGCTAATGCGACACGGTGTAGGTGGGTCCGCGACTGCGCCATTATCCTCTCTTAAATGCAACATTGTGACTTGTATTGTGGCAGGCAACCCATTTCCTTGGGCTGAATTAGTTTGCAAACCGCTCGCCTGCGTAGGTTGAAAAACGAATATCGTTAGGAGGAAAACAATTAAGAGAATTCTTTTGTATTTCATAGTATCACCTGTTACTGTCCAATGCTCTGAACTGAGACAAAACATACCCTAGCTTCTTTTTGCGTTGAGCAACGTACTAATACTTTTGAGCCATCCGATGACCAGGCTAAATTATCGTTTGTCGAAGATACATTAAACCGATACTCAGGGAGAATATTTTTGCTTTGCCCTGATATAAAATCGACAAGATATAGCTCATGGTGTTCGCTGTTAGAATCCGCCTGATTCCCATACGAAAATGGGAAAACACTTCCAACGGCAAGTAGATGGTGGTTATCTGGCGCCCAGACAAAATCATCTACATAATGTTTTCCTACTATTTCTTGAGGAACAACACCTATAGTGTATAGATTTCCAGTAAAAGCATCCAGTACAGCCAAATCCGTTGAGTCAACAGGTGTCGTTCCCCGTAGCCTGAGAATTGTCAAATAGCGCCCATTCGGACTCCAACGCGCTTTTCTAGCCCATCCATCCAAATTTAAATCACAGACTTTTCCAGTATTGGCGTTTAATATAAAAGTGTAACCTCCACCTAAATCTCCTCTACTGTATAAAAATATTTGCGATGTATCTGGCTGCCAAATCATCTTATACGATAATGGGGTATTTTGTCTTTGCGCCTTGGCATAATCCCATTGATCTAAATCAAAGGATATAGGTGGAAGTTCTTCCAACAAACCATTACGTCTAGATAATTGCCTATCTAAAAGATAGATAATTTCACTGTGGTCTGATTTGATTGCCAATGGTAATTGAAGAAGGTTATCAGCAATCATTTGAGCTGAGTCGGGATCACCATAACTAACCCATGCCTGATATGTGAGCTTGCGTTTACCATTATCATCAACGACAAGAATACGTACTGACGGGTAAATAACCGCATTCAACCTCGATTGCCACAATGGTGTCTGATCAATTTGCATAATCTGATCAATTCTATTGCGAGTAGCATATACTTGTGTTTCGCCAGTGCTAGGGTTGTATAGTTCTATAGCCTGTTGAGTAAAATGGATGTTATCAGGTGGCAGTTCATGGGTTAATAAGACTCGTTGATTATCAGGCAACCATTCTATAATGTCATAAACATTATACGGCGTTGTCAACACCACCTGCGGCTCGGAAAAGGTGTACTCCTCTGGTTTTGATTCTTCTGCTATTGTCCCCGCCAGCGGGAAGGTACAGGCGGGAGGCCCCAGGGTCGAAGTTGCAGTAGGCGCGGGAGTTATCGTAGGCGGCATGGCGGCGAGCGTTTCTGCTACATGCGTGGGATAGTCAGATGGAATTGGCGATGGATGTATTATTTCAGCCGAAGGCAACCCAAAAGGCGGTGAAAAGGTAGCGGATGGCGATGCAACAGGGACAACTGTATTTCCTCCCCCCTGCGGGCTTTGGCGGGTCAGGTTTCTGCTGGCAAAAAGCAACAAGAGTATCGTAACCAGTGCGGCAATAAGCAAGTAGGTTGTCTTTCGTGATTGTTTCATGGTTTTATTTTCTTTGAGTCTTTTCATCGTCTTTCACCTCCCATCAAGTTTATGTTCGTTGTATTTCAGTTGGCAAGACATATTTCCGCTCCTTAATTTTGTCTAGATGAATTGTATCTATACCTGTTTTCATTGTCAAGAACATTTATCACAAAAAATAAATGACCTGCCACACAGACAGGTCATCTTGTTACTTGTTACTCGTCCCTCGTTACTTTCTTCTACCCAAACCGTTCCTCCCGCCACACGTCCGCGCGGTTGTGATAACCAGCCTGCTCCCAGAACCCGCGCTTGTCACTGGACATAAACTCTAAAGACCGCAGCCACTTCGCGCCCTTCCACAGATAGGGAGTTTCAAGGTCTTCGCGCCCGGGGATAAATCCCACCATGCCGCGCAACGGATAGCCGTGATCGGGCGTGATCGGCTCACCGTTGAAATGAGTCGCCAGCAGGAAGTTATCTTGCAAGGCTACGGAAAGCGGCAGGTTGACGGTGAAGCCATATTCCGCGTGCTGCATCACGTGTGTGGCATTCGGTTTGATCTTGAATAAGCCACTCTCCACCATGGTCTTCACGGAAACGCCTTCCCAGGTCGTGTCGAATTTACTCCAGCGGGTGACGCAATGCAAATCCATTTTTATGGCTGTGCGCGGCAGTTGGTTGAACTCGCTCCAACTCCAGCGCTTTTCCTCTTCCACTTCGCCCCAGATGCGCAAGTCCCATGTGGCGGCATCGAACATGGGCACAGGCCCATAATGCAAAACGGGGAATTTCTGGGTTAACGATTGGCCGGGGGGCAGCCGCCCCTCCGCGCGGACGCGGTCCTCTTCCTTGCGGCGGTCTAAACCTTCAAATTGAAACATGGGTCACCTCGCTTTATAAAATTAGAACTTTCGCTTGTCATTCTCCCGAAGGACATCGGGACGATGTGAGCGAAGCGAAGAATCTCTGATTTCGGGGTAGAGACCCTTCGCTATCGCTCAGGGAATCATGGGCGGTGCGTAAGGTGAGTGAATAATTTCTGCACTGCATAGATACAAGTTACCGAGGGAATGTTACCCGAAAAGTATTACATTTTTCTTAATCGTTCACCTTACGCGCCCTCACCACTTCGACAGGCTCAGTGCGGCGCCTAGCCCTCTCCCGAAGGGAGAGGGGACTCCCTTCCCCTTCGGGGGAAGGGTTGGGGTATGAGGGAGAGAAATTGCCCATGCTCATCAAAGAGATTGCTCTTATAATAGACAAAATTTTGAGGAGAAATTATGAAACAGCCATCATTTAAACAAAAGTTCCAGTACTGGTTCGATAATTATATGTCACGCGGAACAGGCGCATTGATCTTTGCTCTGTTCGTGCTCTCTGCGTTGATCATATTCGTAATTGCCGCTTTGGTGAAGATCACCGGCAGCGCGCCCAATAATGAAAGCCTGTTCCAACTGGCGTGGATGGCGCTCCTGCGCACTCTCGATTCGGGTACCATGGGCGGGGACACAGGCGGTTTCTTCTTCCTGCTGATGATGCTCGTGGTCACCTTTGGCGGCATATTCGTTGTCAGCGCGTTGATCGGTATCATCAACAATGGGCTGGAAGATAAACTCGATGAGTTACGCAAAGGCCGCTCAGCCGTGCTGGAAAACAACCACACCCTCATCCTCGGCTGGACGCCGCAAGTTTTTACCGTCATCTCCGAGTTGATTCTGGCAAACGAGAGTCGCAAGAGCGGCGCAGTCATCGTCGTTTTTGCCGACCATGACAAAGTCGAGATGGAAGATGCGATCAATGACCGCATTGAAGACACGAAGAACACCCGCATCATCTGCCGCTCTGGAAATCCCATCGACCTGAACGATCTTGAACTTGGCAGCCCGCACACCGCCCGCTCGATCATCATCCTCTCCGAAGGCGCAGACCCCGATACGCACGTCATCAAATCTGTGCTGGCGATCACCAACAACCCCAACCGCCGCGAAGCGCCGTATCACATCGTTACCCAAATCCACGATCAAAAGAATATGGACGTGGTGAAAATGCTCGGCGCGAAGGATAACGTGCAGGCCATCCTCACCACCGATCTGATTGCCCGCGTCGTCGCGCAGACCTCACGCCAGAGCGGCCTGTCCATCGTCTACACCGAGTTGATGAATTTCGGCGGCGATGAAATTTATTTCAAACAGGAACCCAACCTTTCGGGCAAAACCTACGGCGAAGCCTTGCTTGCTTTTGAAACGTCCACATTGATGGGTCTTCGCAAGGCCGATGGCACGATCATGATGAGTCCGCCGATGGACACACGCATTCAATCCGGCGACCAGATATTTGCGATTGCAGAAGATGACGACAAGATTAATCTCTCAAACCTTCCGCGCATCCCGCTGGATGAAAGCCTGATCCTGCAAACTGGAAAAGTATCCAAGCCCAAGCCTGAGCGCGGACTCATCCTCGGTTGGAATCGCTCTGGCGCAACCATCATCCGCGAGTTGGATAACTACGTTGCCAAAGGCTCGGAGTTGACCGTGGTCTCGCATATTTATGATCTTGAAAAACAGATCCGCCTCGATAACAAAAAGATCGTCAATCAAAAATTAAAAGTGATGGAAGGCGACATCCGCGACCGCGGCCTGCTTGAAAAACTGCAAGTCACAGAGTATGACCATGTCATCGTGCTGGCATACAGCCATCTCGAAGTGCAGGAAGCGGATGCGATCACCCTCGTCACGCTTCTGCATTTGCGCGACATCGCTGAAAAAGATGAAACCCCATTCTCCATCATCAGCGAAATGCTCGACCTGCGCAACCGCGAACTCGCCGAAGCCGCCAAAGTGGATGACTTCATCGTCAGCGAACATCTCATCAGCCTCATGCTCGCGCAGCTTTCCGAGAACGCCGAACTCATGGGCGTCTTCACCGACATCTTCGACCCCGAAGGCGCGGAAGTCTATCTCAAACCGATTGGTGATTATGTCGCCACGGGTCAACCCGTCAACTTCTACACCGTCACTGAGGCCGCCCGTCGCCGTGGCGAAACCGCCATCGGCTATCGCTTGATGAGCGAAAGCCGCGATGCTGAAAAAGCATACGGCGTAAAAACCAACCCGAACAAAGCCGAGAAGATCATCTTTGCTCCTGAAGATAAATTGGTTGTGATCTCGGAAGGATAATCACATCATCGTCATGTCGTTGCGAGGCGTTCTTGTTCTTTGCCGAAGCAATCTCCAACACGACGAGGAGATTGCTTCGGCGGGAAGAGCACCCTCCTCGCAACGACATTCATTGCCATGACATTACTTTTTTAATCCCACAACTTCAATTCCATTTTTCATCAAAATCTCGCGCAACAACTTTGCATTCTCCGCCGCGCGCGGGTGATCGCCATGCAGGCATAGCGTCTCCACCCGCACGATCTTTTCCCCAAACGAAATTCCATCTTGAATTATCCAAAGCGCATTCGCCGCTACTTCTTGCGGCGACTCAATTACCGCGCCTGCTTTATCGCGTGACATTAACGTGCCATCGGGATTGTATACCCTATCTGGGAATCCCTCGCCTGCGACTTTTATCCCCGCCTCGACTCCCGCCTCACACAACCCCGAGCCTGCCAGCCCAACCAGAATTAATCCTACGCTGATTCGTTTTACTGCCCGCGCAATGGCATTCGCCAATACACGATCTTTCACGGCTTGGTTGTACAACGCCCCATGCGGTTTGACATGAGTCAACGCAGCGCCTTCGTCTTTTGCAATTTGAGCCAACGCCTGAATCTGCTGAAAAACAACCGCCTCGGCTTCCTCGGCGGAAACATTCATTTCAAGCCTGCCAAAGTTTGCGCGGTCATTCCAACCCGGATGCGCCCCAATATTCACGCCATATTGTTTTGCGAGCTTCACTGTAGCCCGCATCACATCCATATTCCCCGCATGAAACCCACAAGCAATATTGGCGGATGTGATGTAAGGCATGATGGCTTCATCATCCCCAGCTTCTTCACCGAGATCGCAGTTTAGATCAATTTTCATAATTCACCTTATAACTTTGGATTCCATCAGCTTGCTGATGGAAACTTCGGGCAGCAAGCTGCCCGACTCCAGAGTCTTCTCAATTTCTCCTGTGCATCTTCAACTGATATTTTTTTAAATCTAATCTTGCTGTTCCCCGCTTCACATTGCGCCAGCAACGGCAGACTCGCGCGGATGACGTTTGCAATTTTTAGATAGCCGCCAGTGGTGGGCGCATCCGCCATCATCACGATGGGCTGTCCACTGGCAGGGACTTGGATGCTGCCCATCGTCATGCCTTCGGAGATCAAGTCTGCGTTTCCAGCATGTGAAATGGGGATGCCTTCCAAGCGATACCCCATGCGGTCAAAGGATTTGCTTAGAGTGTATTCGCTTCCATAAAAAGTTTGAATGCCGTTTTCGGTAAACCGATCTTGTTGAGGGCCTGCGATCACTTGGATCACAGGAGATTGGCTGTAACTCATATATTTTTCAACGGGAAAATCTCGCGCGGCAAGTTTGCTTAATTCAATGGCTGGCTTGCCTGCGTTCAGAACATCCCCTGCGCGAAGGGCAGAGCCAAGTCCGCCGCGCAAATAGGTGGATTTTGAACCCAGGATGGATTGAGTCTCAAACCCGCCAGCGATGGCGAGATAGGCCCAGTTCCCCCTGCTAATTTTTTTGACATGCACACGCCAGCCTGCGCGAACATAAAACGAAGTCCAGAGCGGGAATGTCCAGATGTAATTTGCGACTTCAAAACCCGCGCCAGTGACGGCGAGAACCGTGTTTCGCGTTGCGCGGAGCGTGATTTCGCCCAGGCCAATTTCAATGACAACTGCATCGGGTGAGTTGTTGAGCAGGGAATTTGCGGCGCGATGTGCGAACCAGTCCATGGGGCCGGAGACGGGCACGCCGTAGCTTTGCCATCCGCGCCTGCCGGAGTCTTGGAGGGTGGCGAGGCCTGAAACATCGAGAACTTCAAGCATGATCGTCCAATTTTCCAAACAGCAAGCTGTTTGACTCCAGAGGAAGAAAAGTTACCACATCTCCCGGTGAAAATAGAAACGGCGTTTCACTGGCTGGGTCGAATAATTTGAGCGGAGTCCAGCCGATGAGATGCCAACCACCGGGTGAATCAAGCGGATAGATTCCCGTCTGCGAGCCAGCGATGGCGACTATGCCAGCTTTTACAAGTGTGCGCGGCGTTTCCATGCGCGGCATGATGAGCCGTTCATCGAGTGTGCCAAGGTAGGGGAAGCCCGGTGTAAAGCCCATCATGTACACGGTGTATTCACGTTCGCTGTGGATGCGAATCACGTCAGCGGGGGAAATGCCTTTCGAGACTGCAACAGCTTCCAGGTCAGGCCCTGAGGCGCCGCCGTATCGTACCGGGACCTCGAGCCTGCGCGGCGTCCGATGAAATGAATCATCCAGCTGAGTCATTTTATCCCGCACCCAATGAGCCGCTTGATCAAATGTCAAAATCAGCGGATCGTAGTGAATTAATAATGTTGAATAGGCGGGAACGGTTTCGAGAATGCCGAGGATGGGATTTTGCAAAAGCGCATTGAGCGCATGAATACGCTGATTGAGCGCGGGGTTGATTTCATTGCCGAGTTCGATAAGCAAAGCAGAATCGCCAAGCGGCTTGAGCATGGTTACATGAGTTCGAAAAATGAAATTGATTCGATGTGATAAGTTTGTGGGAAGAGATCGAAGGGAGTGATTTCGACCAAACGATAGCCGCCGTTGATGAGTTTTGCTGCGTCGCGCGCGAGTGTGGATGGGTCGCACGAAACATAGGCGATGACTTGCGGTTTGATTTTGAGGATGGCATCAATGGCGTGCTTTTCAATTCCTGCGCGCGGAGGGTCGACGATCATGTGGATTGGCTGTGTGAGCTGCCCGGCGAGCGCGGGCAGGATTCTTTCGGCTATGCCTTCGTATAATTCCACGTTGTCGAATTCATCGAGGTTGAAGCCGAAGTCTTCGCAGGCAGATGGGGACGATTCGATGCCGATGGTCTTTGCATATTGCGGCGCGAAGAATTTGCTGAACAGACCTGCGCCGCAGTATACGTCCAGTAAAATAATGGATTGGGAAACTGGCAAACGCGGAATCAAATGTGCGACCATTTTCTCGGCCATTTTTGTGTTGACCTGAAAAAAGGAATCGGCGGAGACGCGGAATTCTTTACGGAGGATGTTGATGAAGAAATGATCCTGCCCTGCGATGACGACGGGATGGTCTTCGTAAATATGCACCACGGAAATATCGGCTTCGATTTCGATCTCAGGCGTTTCTTCGGTATCGGATTCGAGCACGAGCATCAGTTCATCGTTTTCGCCAGAACGCAGGGATACCCGCTCCAGATTCATCTTTGATTCAAACTGTAATTCAGGCCAAAAGTTGTTGATGTTTGCTTCAGGTAAATGGCATTCTTCGATGGGGAAAACCGAGTTTCCTTTTGCGTTGATGAAGCCGGGCTTGCCATCTTCGGTGAGATGGAATTGCATGTGGTTGCGATAATTCCATTCAAGCGGAGATGCCACCATTGGTTTGACAGGCGGGTCTTCGATCTTGCCAATTCTCTGCAATTGGTCGCGCAGGATTTCTGTTTTTGCTGCCAGTTGTTTTTCGTAGGGCAGGCTTTGGTAATGGCATCCGCCGCATTGGGTGAAGTGCTTGCATTTCGGTTCAATTCGGTCAGGCGATGCTTTTAATATCTCGAGCAATTCGCCACGCGCGAAACTTTGTTTTTGCTGGGTCAATTGAATGCGGACAAATTCCCCCGGCAAGCCGAATGGCACAAAGACAGCGCGGCCGTCGGGGAGGCGCCCCATGGCTTCGCCGCCGTAGGTGAGTTTGTCGAGGGTGATTTCGTATTGGGATTCAGGCATGTTTTTAATAACTCACCTTACGCACCAGACATGATTCCCTGAGCGGAGCGAAGGGTCTCTGAGACAGTCGTAGAGACCCTTCGCTGTCGCTCAGGGCGACATGCCCTAAAAAACGCAAAACTGCGTAAGGTGAATTAATAATTTTCCAAAAATTCATCTGCATCCAGCGCATTGAATTCCTGTAATGAAAGATCATTGTAATCATCACGCAATAACAAGGCCGCCCACCACATCTGAAATCGGGAAGCAAGTTGTTCTAATTTTGAAATGCTGGCAGGGTTTATGTTCATACCTGATATTATAACTGCAACAAAAAGAGGAAAGACCGTGCTTAACAGTCTTTCCTCTTTCCTCTTTCTTCCAGTTTCTCTTATTTCAAAAAGAACGAAAGCGCAATGAGCGCCACGATGAAAAAGCCTGCCAGCGCGCCGATGCGTTTTAGGTCTTTGCGGACCATGCTGTAATCGGGGTTGAACTCGAACTTCTGCGGGGGGGTGTTTCCCACAGACACAGACGGGGTGGGTCGTTTATTTTTCTTAGCCATTTTTTCTCCTTTAATTTAATCCTATTGCAAAGCCATCCAAGAGATTGTTCGGGCGAAAACCATTGCCCTCACACATTGTCCCCCAATGGGGAATGACTTCGTCAATTTTGTAATCGCGCAAAGACAACAATGCGCTGATCGTTGACAAGATATGGATAACACGAGATGAGCGTTACCGTGGGTGAGCCTGTGGAGGCCATCACTTCCACGGCGGTGGGCTCGACCAAAACGGTGCGGTCTACAACATACACAAATTGCCGCTGCTGGGTGTAGATGATGACCTGGTCGCCGGGGACGAGCCTATCAAGGTAGCGGAAGATTTCGCCGTAGACATCATCGTGCGCGGAAAGCACCACGTTTCCATCGTGACCTGGGTTTGCGGAGCCAACATATTGGCCGACTCCCTTCTTGAGCTGTTCCCAGCCATCGCCCTGGACAACGGGGGCATCCACATTGATCGAAGGGATTTGAATGCGGACTGCCTGGTCTGGCGCAGAGGTTGGGACGGGAATGTTCGCCAGCGATTGCACCATTGGCAGAAGGTGGGATGGAATTTCCGCTTCGTTGGGCCGCGTGTTACCTTGTGCATCTGGGGGCGTGTGGCCCGAAGGAAGCACCACAGCCATTACCAATGCAGTCGGTGTGACGGTCTCTGGATTAAGTGCGGCAACCACTTCGTTGTTAAGAGTGCGGAGCAGGCCAAGCCCATTGAGGAGGACGATGACCAAGCCGAGAACTGCGAGCACTTCCACACCGAGGAGGATGCGATCCATGATTCTGCGGCGGGGGTTGGCGGAAAGAGGCTCGGGCGTGGATTCTGTCCCTTCGGCGGTATCAATTACCGGCGCGGATTGAGGCGCGGCGTCAAAGTCAAAATCTGGCGCAACGGATACGACACGTCCCGTTCGGCGATAATGTTCCAACCGATCCTTGCGCGCGCCGCGGCGCTTCTCGACCAACAGGCGGCGGAGTTCTTCGACGGATAAATCTTCGGGTGCTTTTTTGCGGGCCATAGCGAAGGCATTATACCGCAAGGGTATAAATACAAGGGATTGTCAATTTGTGGGACACTCGGTATAATGCTAATCCTTCGGGCGGGTAGCTCAGTTGGTTAGAGCACATCGTTGACATCGATGAGGTCGTAGGTTCGAGCCCTATTCCGCCCACTGGATATAAAAAACGCTTCGACCGGGACGAGTAATTGGTACAGTTTTCTGACAGAGAGTCAAAGCTGATCGTTGAGAGCTTTGACCAGAAACGCCCAATGAAAACCACCCGCGAGCGTGAGACAGAACAGTGATCAGTAAACAGTGATCAGTCAGTAAGTTGAACGGATGGCTCCGTTAGAGGCTTAAGAGTGGTAGGTCGAAATTAATTTCGACTTACAATTCGGGTGGAACCGCGTGAATTGAATTCTCGCCCCGTGATTGGGTGAGAATTTTTTGTTTAACCCCCTCCGTCCTTCGGACACCTCCCCCAAAATCCGACTGGGGTTCGTCGGATTTTGGGGGAGGAAAAGCGGAAGCAAACCGAATTAAGAAAGGAAGCGAAAATGGCACAAATTCAGGAAAAATATCAGGATACATATTTGTACAAGATACGTCATTCGGCGGCGCATGTAATGGCGCAGGCTGTGACGGAGATGTTCCCCGATGGGAAGCCCACGATCGGGCCGCCTGTCGAAAATGGTTTTTATTACGACTTCGACCTGCCGCGCAATCTCACGCCCGAAGATCTGGAACAGATCGAAAAACGCATGAGACAAATTGTGCAGGGCAAGCACGAGTTCAAGAAGACGGTCATCTCTGCGGAGGAGGCGAAGAAAATCTTTGCCGACCAGCCCTACAAGTTGGAGTTGATCGAAGGCCTCGAAAAAGGCGGCACAGACGAATATGGCAATCCGCTGGAAGGGCCGCCTGATATCTCAATCTATCAGCAGGATACGTTCACGGACTTATGCCGCGGGCCGCATGTGCAGAACACAAAAGAACTTAAGCAGGACGCATTCAAGTTGATGTCGATTGCGGGCGCGTACTGGCGCGGCGATGAGAACAACAAGATGCTGCAACGCATCTATGGCACGGCCTGGGAGAGCAAGGATCAACTCAAAGAATACCTGAACCAGCTCGAAGAAGCGAAGAAGCGCGATCATCGCAAGCTGGGCAAGGAATTGGAAATCTTCATCTTCGATGATGAGGTTGGTCCTGGCCTGCCGCTCTGGCTGCCCAACGGCGGAATCATTATCGAAGAGTTGGAAAAGCTCGCCAAGGAATTTGAAGAGAAAGCCGGGTATAGCCGTGTCCGCACGCCGATCCTCACGAAGGAAGACCTCTTCCTGCGTTCCGGTCATCTTCCGTATTATGCCGAGAGCATGTATGCGCCGATGGAACTCGAAGGTGTGAAGTACTACGTCAAGCCGATGAACTGCCCGATGCACCACAAAATCTTCGGCTCGAAGGGACGTTCCTATCGTGACCTGCCTGTACGCCTTGCAGAATACGGGACGTGCTATCGCTATGAAAAATCAGGCGAGTTGTTTGGTTTGATGCGTGTGCGCTCGATGCAGATGAACGATGCCCATATCTATTGTAGCGAAGACCAATTCGAGCAGGAGTTCATGGGCGTAGTAGCGCTGTATCGCAAGTACTTTGAACTGTTCGGAATCGAGAAGTATGTGATGCGCCTATCCTTGCACAGCAAGCAGGGACTTGGCAAGAAGTACGTGGACAACGAACGCCTGTGGCTCAAGACGGAAGAGATGGTGCGTCGCGCCATGGATAACGGCGGCGTGCCATACGTGGAGCGCGAAGATGAAGCCGCGTTCTACGGTCCAAAGATCGATGTACAAGTTTGGTCAGCCATCGGGCGCGAGTTCTCGCTGATGACAAATCAAGTGGACTTTGCCGTACCCGAACGCTTTGATTTGAAATTCACGAACAAGGAAGGCGCGGATGAAATTCCGCTGTGTATTCACCGCGCGCCGCTTTCCACGCACGAGCGCATGATTGGCTTCCTGCTTGAGCATTACGCAGGCAACTTCCCCGTTTGGCTCTCGCCGGAACAGGTGCGCGTCATCTCGATCACGGATGCGCAGAACGAGTATGCGGAAAAAATCGCGAAGCAATTACGCGAGAACGGAATCCGCGCCCATTCAGACCTGAGCGCTTCGCGCATGAATGCCAAAATCCGTCAGGCGCAGTTGATGAAAGTGCCGTACATGATCGTGCTTGGGGACAACGAAATGCAGGCGGAGCAGGTGTCGCTGCGCGTGAGGGATGGCAGCCAGCAGAATAATATTTCGCTGGCGGAATTCATCGCACGCGCAAAGGATAAGATTGAGAGACGCGCAAGCGAACTTTAATGACCGTGGACGATAGACCGTAGACAATATAAAAAGCTGGAGGGCCAAAAGGCTCTCCAGCTTTTGTTTACTTATTAACCCTTACGCGAAACGTCCCGAAGGTTCTCGTAAATCAAGCTGGTTTGTAGTCCAAACCTTCGGGACGGTGCGTAACATCAGTTATGTAATTGCCTCAGAATAAAAAGCGATGCTCCTTGAATTATCAGGGCGGTTAGAGTCGCAAGCCCAAAAGAAACCGCCAAAGAAGTATTTTCGATCAGCAAGCCCAGCACAAGATAAAACCCCGCAAAGGCGAACAGGCCAAGCGTGAGGCCATGCAGCACATGAATGGCTCCGTCCGATCCCTGCTGGCGTTGGGCAAAGATTGCCAGAATCCCAGCGAAGAGCGGGAAGGTGGTCAGCAAGCCCGTCAGTTTCGAGCCGATGATCGGCGCAATGCCTGTCACAAATAAAATGAAACTCGTCCCCACCAAAATTCGCGCGGGGATGTCCCACTGGTTGAGCGTGGATGCGGCTACCTGTTCCGCTGCCTGCTTCGGCATGAACCAAACGCCCAATGAAATGACCAACAACACCAGGGCAAAAAGCGAAAATAATGGCAGGGATAAATTTTGCAGCAACAGAGTTATCACAGAAAATGTCAAGAGGCTTCCCGCGGTTGCGATACGCCAGTCAAATTTTGTTGCAAGCCGGGCATGGACGAGACAAAACGCGATCAGTGAAAATCCGCCGCTCAGCGTGCCGCGGATGGCATTTGCTGCAAAGGGAATATCATGGCTGATGGCGAGGAAGAAGATGACCGGGCCTGAGGTGAGCGGCAGGCCCACGATCCAGCCGCTTACGGCGGGTCCCCAACGCCGTCCGGCCAGGCTGGCCGTGCCAATAATAATGGGAGCCAGAATCAATTTTAGGGTGAGGATGTTCATTAGACTTTATTGGTAATTAGAAAAAACGTCCCGAAGGTTGCCGCCAGGCGTTCAAATTCCTCGAAAAAAACCTTCGGGACGGTGCGTAACATCAGTTATTAACTGATTTCTGTGATGATCGTCCGCTTTGCGCCTGCGAACATCAACGCCGCCGCCACCGACTCCGCTTTGGCTTGGTCGGTCAATGCGATCATGTTGCCACCCCGTCCGCCGCCGCTGAGTTTTGCGCCGAGCGCACCCGCATCTCTTGCGGCTGAGACGAGGGTGTCCAACTCTGGCGAGGAGACTGTCATTTCCTGCAACAGCGCATGGTTGTGATCCATGAGTTCGCCGAGTAATTCTGGTTTACCGCTTTCGATGGAGCGGCGCGCAATCAATGAAATTTGCGCGATCTCGTTGAAAATATTTTCAAAATGATTTGTATTTCGCAGCCATAAAAGACGCACATCGCCGACAGATTCCTTCGTCAGCGCCGGGATGCCTGTGTCGCCAATGACGATGGTGAAAGGTTTGCCTGTTTTGAAGGTTTCCACAGGCTGGCCCTTGATGAAGTACACGGGCATGTTGTAGGTGATGACGGTGTTGTCAATGCCTGAGGGTGTGCCGTGGTGGATTTTTTCGATCTCGTAAACAAGATCGTTGACTTGTTCGTTGGTGATTGGATGAAAGAGGAAAGCGCTGCCCTGAGGTTCTCGAAGGAAGGAAAGAGCGCGGATCAAAGCGACAGAAACCGCCGCGCCGGAGCCGAGTCCCGATGCGACAGGAATGGTGGAGGAGATATTTACTTCGATATTGGGAGGTTGGGAAATGCCAAAGAGTTGGAACACTTTCAGAATAACCGAAGCAATTGGATGGTCGGAGGGAAGCGAGGTCAGTTCGGCGTGCAGGTCAATGAGCGGGGCGTGAATCCAAATTCCGGGGCGGGATGAATCCAACACTTCCACATCCGCATGAACTTGTGCGACGGGAACGGCCAGAGCGGGACGGCCATACACGACCGCATGTTCGCCGAAGAGGATGATTTTGCCAGGCGCAGATGCTTTCACGAGAAATAGAAGATCGCCAGGACGGCTGCCCCCCAAAGGATCATTGCAACTTGAAACGGGCGGTCGGACAATAAAATTTCTTCGGGCGCGCCGCCTGCCTGTTTTACTTGAATCAGATACATGTAGCGGAAGATGGTATAGACCACGAAGGGGATGGTAAGCATCATGCTGTGGTTTTCGGGCACGTTGGGCGCGGAGAATGTGTACAGCGAATACGCCACAATGGTCGTGGCTGAAACGATCATGATGTATTGATCGAGCAATGGCAGGGTGTAGCCGTCGAGCACTTTGCGGTGTGAGCCTGCGTCATGCGTGAGCAGTGCGATCTCGGCGCGGCGTTTTCCAAAGCCGAGAAAGAGCGAGAGCAGGGTCATGACCACATAGAGCCACGGAGAGAATCGCTCGACAGAGATCAACGTGACGCCTGCATGGACGCGCAGCACAAAACCAGATGCAATGATGAGCACATCCACAATTGGAATGTGTTTCAACCATTTTGAATAGGCCATGTTGATGAGGAAGTAAAGCACGACCACAAATTCAAAACCGGGCGCAAGAAAATATGCAAGGATAAAAGTTGCCAGCATCAGCGCAATGCCCGCCCCCCACGCAATGCTGACAGGAAGTTTGCCCGACGCAATCGGGCGGTTCTTCTTTTCAGGGTGCTGGCGGTCTGCCCCCACATCGGCAAGGTCGTTGAAGATGTAGACGCTGGAGGAGATCAGGCAGAACAATGCGAAGCCTGCGAGGGTCCGTAAGAACGAATCAATGTTGAAGAGTTGTTTATCAAAGACAAGCGCGGCGAAGATGAAGACATTTTTTGTCCATTGGCGCGGGCGCATGGTTTTTATCAAGGCAGTTAACATGCGTCTATTTTACCTGATACAATATTTTCATGCCCAAAATTCGTTTGGATGTTTTGCTCGTCGAACGCGGATTGGCCGACTCGCGTGCCAAAGCCCAAGCCTTAATCATGGCGGGACAAGTGCGAGTGAACGATCAGGTCGCCCTGAAACCTGCCACTGGCACCGATCCAAAATCCACGCTGACAGTTGACTCCGGCCCACGCTTCGTTTCTCGCGGCGGAGAAAAACTGGATGGCGCACTGGACACTTTCGCGATAGACGTAAAAGGTTTCGTCTGCGCAGACGTTGGCTCATCCACGGGCGGGTTCACCGATTGCATGTTGCAGCGCGGCGCGGCGAAAGTCTATGCCATTGATGTGGGCAAGGGCATTCTGCACTGGAAACTACGCAATGACAAGCGGGTTGTCGTGATGGAAGAGACCAACGCGCGCTTTATAGAATCATTGCCAGAGAAAATTGATTTTGTCACAGTGGATGCTTCTTTTATTTCGTTGAAGGTATTGCTCCCAACCATAAAAAAATGGGTTTCAGAAGACACACAGTTACTGTGTTTGATCAAACCCCAATTTGAAGCAGGCAAAAAGGATGTCTCTCGCGGCGATGGCGTCATCCGCAACCCCGAAATCCACAAACAGGTTTTGCTGGATGTTTTAAGTTATGCAAAGAACGAAGGCCTCGGCCTGCGTGGATTGGTCAGGTCGTCCTTGCTGGGGCCGAAGGGCAATGTGGAGTTTTTGCTTTGGATGGATTTGAAACCAAACGATGGTTCTGTGGAAGATTTGGTGAATTACGTAATGGTGGAGGAGGTTGCTTCGGGCTAGCGCCCTCGCAACGACATACAACATGAATTGTCCCAAATGCAATGCTGACCTGGTGAAGAAATATTACAAGGGCATGATCGAAGTGGACTCCTGCCCCAATTGCCGCGGCATGTGGCTGGATTCACATGAGTTGGATCAACTCGAAGATACGGCTTTTGACATCGATTCGCACAAAGGCTCGCTGGTGCATTTTCAGTCCAAAACGCAATATCCCTGTCCGCACTGCGGAAACGGGCTGGATGAATTTCAATATCGTTTGTACGATTTGAAGCTGGATTATTGCGCAGATAAAGATCACGGTTTCTGGCTGGATGCTGGCGAAGACGAACGGGTGATGGAGATCATGCGTCTGCGCGCAGGGGAGATTCAAAGAAAATTCAACGCCGAAGCGGAATGGAAACAGACGCTAAAGAACATGCATTCGTTTCTTGCAAAGAAAAAATAAACAGATAGGGTTCACATCGAGAATATCCGATAAAAATATGGTTGTTGCAAAGTCGCTTGACGTGGTTCTGAATTCATGGCGTTGTTTTAACGCGAACGCCGCGAAAAAAGCGAAAGAGCGCGAATTTTTCCTTTTTCGCGTCCATTCGCCAATTTCGTGTATTTCGCGCTAAGATTTTCCTGACTTTGCTACAGCCATGCGATAAAAACAACATCCAGTAGCGATTTGGAGGTTGAGAGGGTAAAATAGGCGCTTGTGACAAAAAAATTCTCATTTAGGAGTTTTTCATGGGCTTGAAAAGGAACGTTAGCCTATCCACGGCTTTGCGTTATAAGGGACAGGGGCCGTATTTGACGTTTATTCTGCATCGCATTGGCGGGCTGGGAATGGCAATTTTCATTACCCTTCATATTATGGCTTCGTTTATGGAGGGCAGGGGCTGGAAAATCGGCGACGTGATCAATGATGTTTACATCAACCCGATCTTTCAGTTGTTCATTTTCTTCTGCGTATTATTCCACGCCATCAATGGATTACGCATCACAATCCTGGACCTGTTCCCGAAATTGATTCCGTACCATCGCCAGGCCATCGCAATCGAATGGGCGGCCTTCATCGCGCTGTACGGATTTTCCTTCTTCGTGATCGTCCGCACGGCATTGGGAGGTTAACATGAGCGCGGAAAAATCAAGAAACCTTTCCATCAAACAACGCGGATTGATGAGCTTTGAAACGGTCATGTGGGTCTTCACCCGTCTCTCTGCCCTTGCCATGTATGCCTTCATCATCTTTGGGCTGATCGGCGCGTTGGTGATGGGCGCGCGCAATAACATGAACTTTGCAGAGGTCATGCGCTGGGGCTTCATGCCCAACGTCACCCATGTGGAAGACACAGACATTCCCGACACGGCGCCCTGGTCTACCCCCTTCTGGAAACTGGTCGCCAGCGGACTCCTCATCATCGCCGTTGGACATGGCGTGCATGGGCTGGTTGTCATCGCAGATGATTACATCGTCACAGCCAAGGGCCGCCAGATCGTCCGCATCATTAGCGGTGTGATGATCCTCTCAATGATCGTCCTCGGTTTATATCTCATTTGGACTTCGTAAAGATTCGACCACGGACGGCAGACAATAGACCATCGTCCATCGTCCTTGGTCCGTGGTCAATGCTTTTATACTCAGGAGTAATTCATGGCAAAAGTTCATCAATTTGATGTGGTCGTTGTCGGCGCGGGGGGCGCGGGGTTAATGGCTGGGTTATACGCCTCGCGCAACGCAAAGACCGCCGTCATCAGCAAGCTCTATCCCACGCGCTCGCACACGGGCGCGGCGCAGGGCGGCATCTCTGCCGCTTTGGGCAACTACGAAGAAGACAAACCCGAATGGCACATGTACGACACCGTCAAAGGCTCGGATTATCTCGGCGACCAGGATGCCATCGAATTCATGTGCAATGAAGCGATTGACGCCGTGCTCGAACTGGAGCACATGGGACTGCCCTTTGACCGCACTCCCGAAGGACGCATCTCCCAGCGACCGTTTGGCGGGCACACCAATAATGAAACTGGCAAACCTGTGAGAAGAGCCGCCCACGCCGCAGACCGCACGGGGCACATGATTTTGCAAACCTTGTACCAGCAATGCTTGAAGAACAAAGTTAATTTTTTTGATGAATACCAGGCGCTCGATTTCATCATGGTCAATGGCAGGGCGGCGGGTGTTGTGGCGGTGGAACTTGCCACGGGCGAGCTGCACACCATCCATGCCAAGTCGGTCATCTTCGCCACAGGCGGGCATGGACGCATCTTCGATGTCACATCCAATGCCTACGCTTACACAGGGGATGGCGCGGCAATCCTTTTGCGGCACGGCATCCCATTGGAAGATATGGAATTCTTCCAATTTCATCCCACGGGTATTTACAAACTCGGTATTCTCATCACCGAAGGTGTGCGCGGCGAAGGCGGCGTGCTCATCAACGGCAATGGTGACCGCTTCATGCCGAAGTACGCGCCGGGCGTAAAAGATTTGGCTTCGCGCGATGTCGTTTCCCGCGCAATTTATACCGAGATCAAAGAAGGCCGCGGCGTCAATGGCTCGAACTATGTTTATCTCGATATCCGCCCTGAGACGGTGAATAAATTTGCCGCACAGGATGGACGCACGAACCCGGACGGTTCACCCTACAATCTGACGGCTGATGCTGTCTTAAAGAAGATTCCCGACATTGTGGATTTTTGTCGCGTATATCTGGGAGTTGATCCTGTTACCCAACTGATGCCCATCCAACCGACGGCGCATTATACGATGGGCGGCATCCCCACCAACAAATACGGTGAAGTGATCGTGGACGATAAAGGCGCCACCGTCCCTGGGTTGTTTGCGGCGGGGGAATGCGCGTGCGTGTCTGTGCATGGCGCGAACCGCCTCGGCACAAATTCATTGCTTGATATTGTTGTCTTTGGCAAACATGCGGGACTCAAGGCGGCAGAGTACGCGAAGTCTGCTGGGTTTGAGAATCTGCCCGGGGACGCAGAATCAGGCGCAAGGTCCGCATTTGAGGCGCTGCGCACTGGATCGGGCAGGGAAAACGCGTTCGACATCGCCAATGAAATGAAGCAGGTCATGTTTGCGGATGTCGGTATTTATCGCAACGAAAAAGATATGCAATCCGCTTTGGACAAGGTGCGCGAGTTGAAGGAACGCTTCAAGAACGTGGGCGTGACCGACACGGGCAAAATTTTCAACACCGAGTTGTTGAATGCCTGGGAACTCGGCAACCTGCTCGATATTGCGGAAGTGGTTGCAGTGAGCGCGTTGAATAGAAAAGAATCGCGCGGCGGGCATTCCCGCGAGGATTATCCCGACCGCGATGATGCAAACTGGCTGAAGCACACGTTGATTGCAAAGAAGAACGGAAAACTTGAGATCCACTACAAGCCGGTTGTGATTACAAAACACCAGCCGAAGGCGAGAGTTTACTAACCCTAAAGGTCTTCAAGACCTTTAGGGTTTGGAGATTGGAGATTAGAGATTATGGAAGTTACAGTCAAAATTTTCCGCTACAACCCCGAGAAAGACCAGCGCGGCAGCTATGTCACTTATAAAATAGAAGCCGATGAAAACGACCGCGTGCTGGATGTGCTCGAGCACATCAAAGGCAAAACGGACGGGACGCTTTCGTTCCGCCGTTCGTGCGCGCATGGCGTGTGCGGCTCGGATGCGATGCGAATCAACGGGCGCAATATGCTGGCCTGCAAAGTGTTGATCCGCGATGTGGGCGCGAATATTACGGTGGAGCCTTTGCTTGGCTTGAAAGTTGCCAAAGACTTGATCGTGGATATGGAACCATTCTTTGATAACTACAAGAAGATGCTTCCCTATTTGGTCAATGACAGTCCGCTGCCCGCCGATGGGCGCGAACGCTTGCAAAACCCCGAAGACCGCGCGCGCTTTGACGAATCGACGAAGTGCATTTTGTGCGCGGCTTGCACCACATCCTGTCCATCCTATTGGGCGAACGGTGACTATTACGGTCCCGCTGCCATTGTCACCGCTCACCGCTTTATCTTTGACAGCCGCGACGAAGGCGCCTCTGAACGTTTCCACATCCTGAGCGAGACAGATGGCACGGTACGCTGCCACACCGCCTACAACTGCACCGAAGCCTGCCCGCGTGAAATCAAGATTACCAAAGCGATTGGCGAGGTGAAGATGGCGATGGTGACGGGGAAGTTGGATTGAGTGGGAAGAGAAGTAGAGACTGGAGATTGGCAAGCCGTGTCGGTGAGGCGCGGCTTATTTTATGTGAAATCGATGTTCATGGGTGCTATAATGTTTGAACAAATTCATTCGTCGAGCCGCCACCCACAAAAAGGATGTTAAATTGGTCAAAGTAAACTATCAATACGAGAAGCGTAAAAAGGAATTGGACAAGAAACGCAAGAAAGAGCAGAAATTAAGGGAAAAGCAGCAGAAAAAAGGGAATCACTCCAGTGTGACTGCAAATGGAGCGCAGGTTGAATCCCCTGTTGAAACCACGGAAGAAACAACCGCAGTGGAAGCCCCTGTTGAAGTCCCAGGGAAATAACCCCCTGCAACAAGGTATTGCAAACGAGAGGCCAGTCCCATTGCGGGCTGGCCTCTCGTTTTAATGCGCCGCAGACTTTGAAACCACATTGATCAAAATAATACCGACAACGATGAACAGAATGCCAGTGATACGCGCCCAATCCAGCGTCTCGCGAAAGAGGATCATCCCCGCAATGACCGTGAGAATTAATCCCACACCAGACCAAATGGCATAAGCAACCCCAATCGGCATCACCTTCAAAGCAATGGACAGCAAATAGAACGACAGTCCATACCCAACCACCACAATCACGCTGGGGACAAGTTTCGTAAATCCCTCTGAAAACTTTAGAGAAGTGGTTGCGACAACCTCACTGAAAATTGCCAAAAACAGAATACCAAACATTTTCATATTATTTCTCCCGCGGGAATTATAAGCAAACCCGGCTGTAACATTGCTATAATATTATTGACACACACACAAGGAGAAACCATGTTCAAATTCAAGAACCAAATCCGTATGACCATGGCCCTCGGCTGCTTAAGCATCCTGGCGGGGATCTTCGCCCACCTGGCATTGACCGATATCTACCACGGCGAAGCAGATTTATCCCTGGAGTGGGGCATTCTGCAAGGGAGCGCCGTGGTTATTTTTATGTTTATCGCGACATCGTTGATCGTCTTGAAACGCGCGATAAAGATCCTGTAAGCCTTCCAGGATTTTCCGCATTCATGCAATGCTATAATGCCTGCATGAATTCCCGCCCGATCCTCTTCCGCATTCACGCCGTCCAACGCATGTTCGAACGCAGAGTCTCTGAAGAGCACGTGCGGCAGGTTTTGCAATTTGGGGAATTGATCGAAGACTATTCGGATGAAATGCCCCAACCCGGCGGGTTGATGCTGGGCAGGCGCGGGCTTCGTCCCTTGCATGTCGTCATGACCGAGAACACCAGAGACGATGAGTTGATCGTGGTCACGGTCTATGAGCCGAAACCATCCCACTGGAAGCCCGGCTTCAAGGCTCGACGGTTATGAGATGCATCATCTGTGACGAAGCAGAGACGCTTCCCGGCCTGACCTCGGTCCTGCTCGAACGCGAGGAGCATTCTCTCACCTTCAACAACGTTCCCGCCCAGATCTGCCCCCACTGCGGCGAAGCCTACGCGGACGAAACCGTAACCGCCAGCCTCCTGCGCGAAGCCGAGAAGATGGCAAGAGCAGGCACAAAATTGGAAGTATTCGAGTACGCGCTGACTTAGCCACTCCTCCCCCAAATACAACGAACCCTGTTGCGTTCGTCACGGCCCCCACTTCATGCTTCTTGCAAACGGCACGAGTGAAATCATTGGACGCCCGTCCGTGTAATACAACTGTGCCGCGCCCCCTTGAAAGATTTCAGGAACGGCCGGGTTGGCGATGATGACAAAACTGGCATCCGCAGCCCAGAGCGCCTCGTTCATATTTTGGAATATCTCCGGGCGCAGGATGGTTCTGCCTGTCACCCCATCCACTGCGGAGCGGACAAGTTGCAAGGGCGGACGGTTGATAAATTCATCTGTATTGGGCACACTGGCGTAAAAGAAATATAGCTGCCCGTCCGGGCCGGGGAAGGGATTGTCAGCAACATCGGCGGGATTAGATTCAAAAGTTGCAGTGAGCAAAGTGATTGTGTTGCCTGTGGCTGTATCCACACGCCAGAGACCGGCGTTGAACATGCCGGAGGTTGGGCTGGCGGCAAAAAGCGCAGACGCATCATCTGTGAGGTGATAATCACCGCAGCAGATGATCGCGCCTTCGTTCCCGCTCAAACGGACAACTGCCCCGCCGTTCGGATAATAGATCGCAGTGGATGCGCCCTCATAATACCCAAGTGTGACGATGAGTTTGCTTCCATCGGCTGAGTACACTTCAGGCCAATACAGTTCCTGAGGGACAAAAAAACCGCCGCCAAGATCACTCACCTGGTCTTCCAGCACACGGTTGGACTGTCCGCTGACGATGGAATAGAAATTCAAACCCTTGTAGCCGAAGGCAATCGTCTGACCGTTGGGCGACCAGACCGGGCTGGTGATATTCGTAAGGAAGGGATTGTTCTCGTCGCGCGCGCCGCCATCCACGATCATGCTGCGGCTGCTGCCATCGGTATTGACGGTCAATAATTGATTGTTGGATGAGAATACGATACTGCCATCCACAGGCGAGACATCGTAATCATCCACATTGGCGGGTTCAAATGTGAGTTGCGTAACCGTCTTTCCGTCTGTATCCAGGCGATAGACTTGCGCCAGCCCGGCGCCGTCGTTGTTGAGAAAATACATCGAGTGTGGCAAAAGGCCGGATGGGTTGTCCACAGGCTCGGGCGTGGAAGGAGGCGTTGAGTCTTCGTTGTGAGGGGCTGTCAGCGCGGCAAATGTCGCAGCGACGATAGTCTCCACGTTGGCAGGAGCGGCGGGCGTTGCCGCGTTCAACGGATTGGCGCAGGCGAGGGTGAAGAAAAATAAAGCAAGCAGCGCAAAAAGATGATTCGATTTTTTCAACATAGACACCTCATGAATTAAATAAAACAAAGACGTTACCCAGGCAGGAGCGCTCCTTGCTGATAACGTCTTTGCTGAACTCTTGTAGAATTAAACCTGCTCGTAATGCTGCACAGGCACAACAAAAATGGTGGCGCGTTTTTGGCCGGCTTTGGGCGGCAGGGAATTGCGGATGGTTTGCAAAACCCCATCCACCTGCTCCGCTTCCACGCCCAGCAGCATGGTTACAACGCCGCTGCGTAAAAATCCGCCTGTGGAGGCCACGCGCGTCACGCGGAAACTCCCAGCCGTAAAAGCCTGCGTAAGAATATCGGCGTCGTTATCTTTTACGATGACAATGATCATTTTCATGATTTCATCTCCCAGACCCTAAAGGTTTCCCCTTGCGGGACTTCGTAAAAACCTTTAGGGTCTTGTAATAATTTATATCTGTTCAAACCTTTCAACGGGTAAAGCAAACACCGTTGCGCCGCCGACCGTTACAGGAACAGGCGCGGGCATGGGCATGGGCGAGCCTTCCAGCGGCAGCGTCATATACTCGATGCGCTGGCGGCAGACCTGCTGCAACGCCGCCAGGGCTTCGCTTTTCTTTTCAGAAGGCAGGCCGATCAACAACGTGGCATTGCGCCTGCCGAGAAAACCGCCCGCGCTTGAAAGATACGTCAGCGACGCGCCGATGGTTTGCACGGCTTTAGTGGCGGCATCCAGGTCCTGTTCCTGCACCACCGCCACAAGCAATAAATGGATTGGATTTTCCATCTTCATTCTCCTTTGGACAAAGAACCGCGTCATGCTTCGCCGTCAATTGATCGCTGTTTCTATGGGCTTCGTCACTGCTGCGGGAGATTGCTTCGGGCAAAAACCAAGAGCGCCCTCGCAACGACATCATGCTTTGATATTATCAGATGTCCGGGGATGCTTCAACCTTTATTCAACCAGGCGCGTGAATGGTTTTTTATCCATCAAGGCTTCGTCCACTTCGCCAACAAGTAGTGAATAGGTGTCCTCTGCGATCACTCCGTCGCGCAGGAGGCCGGTTAATGCGGTGCGTTGTGCGCGCAAGGCTTCACGATAAGCCGTGTCAAGTTCCTCCGCTTCCACATCCGGTTCGGAACTCATTACCAGTTTTAGTTCGTACATCAAAGCGTCGTTTTGTTCTTTCATCAATAGCGAGAGTTTTTGCCACGCATGTTCCGAGATCATCCCCTCCTGGCTTTTTCTGCGTAAATAATCATATCCTGCGCGATTGGCGACAAAACGCGCGTGACGGCTTTCATATTCCACCTGCGCCGGCGAACGGACGATCAGCTTCAGCCGCTTTAAAAACCAATCCATCGAAAAGCCCTGCACCAGTAAAGTGAAAAGCGCCACGCCAAACGCCATGGCCTGCAAACGTCCGCGCTCGGTGGCGAAGATGCCTTCCTCGGGCAGGCTTAATGCCAGCGCAAGGGTGATCGCTCCACGCAGGCCGCCCCAGAAAAGAACGTGCTTCCACTTGGCGGGAATTTCGCGCGCAAACAGGGAAAAAGCATACGTGCTGACAAGCCGCGCCGCCAATGCGGCAAGGATCGCCCATCCAATGGCGCGCCAGTTTTCGAAGAGGAGATTCAGGTCAATCGTCAGGCCGATCAGCAAAAAGACAAATGAGTTTGAAACAAAGGCGGCGTATTCCCAAAAGTTATACACCACCAGGCGCGTGGATGCAGACATGTAGCGCTGGCTGGTATTCCCGCTGATAATGCCCGCCGTCACCACGGCCAGCACGCCGCTGACGTGAAATGTCTCTGCCAGTAAATAGGAACCAAATGCCAGCGCGGTGGTGAGCGTGGTTTCCACGAGCGGTTCATCGATCCGTTTGATGAACTGGGAAATGCTCATCCCGAACACCAATCCCACGATCACGCCGCCGCCCGAGACGGTTATGAATTGCGAAATGCTTTGTCTCAAATCAAACCTGCCTTGCAGCGCGGCAGCAATCATGAGACCGAACATCACAATGGCGGTGCCATCGTTTAAAAGGCTTTCTGATTCAAGCAAAACCTGCAAGCGGCGCGGCGCACCCAGCCTGCGAAAAAGCGCAACAACTGCAACTGGGTCTGTGGCAGCGATGAGCGCTCCAAAGACAAGCGCAGCTTGCAAGGCCAGTCCCGTCCCCCATGAAACAAGCCAGCCAACTAATAGGGTTGTCAAAATTACGCCGGGCACAGCCAGCAACAGGATCAGCCAAAAATCGCGGCGCAAATCATCGAAGCGGATGTGGAACGCGGCCTCGAACACCAGCGGCGGCACGAGCAATAACATAATGATTTGCGGCGCAAATTCCACCTTCTGCGGGTTCAACAGGGTAATGAACAACCCGATGATGACCAGCCCCACCGTATACGGCACGCGCAGGCGGCGCGCAGCAACAGCCACTGCTGAAGCGATCAGGAGCAGGATGACAATTATTTCTTCGATGAAGATGATGCTTTCAGTGGTCATGTTTCAACGTTTCCTGAAATTTTATACCATGACTTCTATTACCTGAGATTAATTCTCGTAAATAAAAAAGCGACAGTCACCTTTACCCGCAGGGCGCTGCGCAAAGGTGACTGTCACTTGGCTTTCACTTCTTCCTTCTTTTCGATTTCCCTCCATTGCCGCGCCAGTGGCTCGATATATTAACGGTACAGCCGCCTCATGCCTGGCGAAGTTGCTGTTACCTGACTTTTTCTTCTTTTCTTCGCAGGAAGAACTTGGTGATCTCCTCCGCAACCGCGGGCATCAATGCCAGGCCAAGTACCAACCCCCATTCGCGCAGGTTGAGGAAGTGGGTATTGAAGATGGGTTGCAGGAACGGCACCGCAGACACCAGCAGTAACAATGTGATGGAAAGCCCCACGGCGTATTGCATATATTTATTGGAGAAGATGCCAATCGTAAATATCGAAGCGCGTTCCGAGCGGACCGTGTAGGCGCGGAATAATTCAGCGAGCGACAGCGTGACGAAAGCCATCGTCTCCGCGGTTTGGACATCCACCCCGCGCCAGTCATGATTCAACACGAATGACAAAACGTTCGACCCGGCAGGGATAATTGATTCTGCTTGTCCCGTCAACGGGGCTTCGAGATGCCATACCAACCCTGCCACAAATGCGCCGAGCACCGCGCCCGTTTGCGCAAAGGTCTGCACGATGATGCCGATGCCCATCGAGCGGTTGACAATGGGTTCGTTCTTCGCGCGCGGCTTCTGATCCATAATGTCTGGGTCGCCTTTTTCCATGGCGAGGGCGAGGGCGGGGGCGCCGTCGGTGATGAGGTTGAGCCACAGCAATTGAATGGCGGTCAGCGGCGCGGGCAAACCTGCCAGCGTGGCGAGGAAGATGATCATGATCTCTGCTACGTTTGAGGAAAGCAGGAAGAATACAAACTTGCGGATGTTGCTGTAGATAACGCGGCCCTGTTCCACCGCAGAGACGATGCTGGCATAGTTGTCGTCTGTCAGCACCATATCCGCAGTTTCCTTGGCAACGTCTGTGCCTGTGATGCCCATGGATATGCCAATGTCTGCGCGTTTGATGGCGGGGGCGTCGTTTACGCCGTCGCCCGTCATGGCTACGATCTCATTATTGGCTTGGAGTGCATCGACAATCCGCATTTTGTGTTCAGGCGAAACACGGGCGAACACATCGGTATCTTCGATGATGTTCTTGAGTTCGGTATCGTCAATTTTATCGAGCTCCGCGCCCGTCATCACCTTTTTGCCGGGGCGCAGCAAACCAATTGACTCTGCGATGGCTCTGGCGGTGTTGGGAAAATCGCCTGTGATCATTACGGTACGGATGCCCGCATGGCGCGCCTTTTCGAGCGCGGGTTTTACTTCCGTGCGCGGCGGGTCGATCATGCCGAGTAAGCCGACAAAAACGAGATCTTTTTCGAGTTCGTCCGTTTTAATGTCTTCAGGATTATCAGGAACATCTTTTTCGATACGATAGGCAAAGCCCAGCACACGCAACGCATCCCTGGTCATGGCATCGTTGGCGGCGAGGATGCGTTCTTTCGCTTCCTTTGTCATTTCATGCGGCTGGTCGTCCATCTCCTGATATTTGGTGCAAAGTTCCAGCACAATATCGGGCGCGCCTTTGACGGCGATCACATTCCAATTTTTGTGTTTTTCATCATGGAATGGAGACAGGTCGTGCGGCCTTGGGTCGCGCACATCATGGATGGTGATCATGCGTTTGCGTTCCGAGTCGAATGGCACTTCATTTTCGCGCGGATAGGCTTCGTCAATTTCAAGGTGAATGGCACCAGCTTTGGCGGCGGCCACTAGCAGAGCGCCCTCTGTCGGGTCGCCAACGATGCGGTAGGTCTTGGAGGATTCGTTTTCACCGGTGGATTCAATCATCGCATCATTGTTCAACAAACCGAGCCAAAGGGTGGAAAGGATGGCGGGGTATTCATCTACTACTATTTTTTTACCATCCACTTGAAATTCCCCTTTTGGCGCGTAGCCTGTGCCCGTGACATGAACGAACTGATTGTCGGCCCATACGCGCGTGACGGTCATTTCGTTTTGGGTCAATGTGCCAGTTTTGTCCGAGCAAATTATCGTGGCCGAACCAAGCGTCTCCACCGAGGACAGTTTGCGGATGAGCGCGTGGCGCTGCACCATTTCCCGCATTCCAAGCGCGAGGGAGATGGTCACCACGGCGGGGAGTCCTTCGGGCACGGCCGCAATCGCAAGGCTGATGGCGATGATGAAGACTTCGGTAATTTCTGCGGCAAACTCTTTGAAGTATTCCAAAGGCGCTGAGAACAGGCCGCCAATTTCGGTGTAGTTGATGAGCGCAACGATAAAAACTACGGCCACCAAAATGAGTGAGCCGATGCTTAAGGATTTGCCAAGCTGGTCGAGCCTTCTTTGCAACGGCGTTTCTTCTGTTTCCACGTTTTGAAGCATGGTGGCTATGAGGCCAAGTTGGGTATGCATGCCCGTGCTGGTGACCACGCCGCGCCCGCGTCCGTAGTTGACAACCGTGCCCATGAAGGCGGTATTTTTTCTGTCGCCAAGCGGAACGTTTTTCTCGAGCACGGTGACTGCATTCTTTTGCACAGGCAGGGATTCGCCCGTGAGGGAGGCCTCCTCCACGCGCAGGTTGACGGCTTCGAGCAGGCGCAGGTCGGCAGGGATAAAATTCCCCGCTTCCAAAAAGACAATATCACCTGGCACAAGATTGTAGGATGGCACGGAGCGGCGTACGCCATCGCGGATCACCTGCGCATCCGGTGCGGCAAGTTTTTTCAGCGCGGCCAATGCCTGTTCGGCGCGCTGTTCCTGCACGATGCCAAGCACGGCGTTCAAGACAACGATTGCCATGATGGCGGCGGCTTCCACATAATCGCCAAGCAATGCAGAGATGACCGAAGCGATGATCAAAAGAATCACCACAAAATTATTCAATTGAGCCCACAGGATGACAAGAAAGCCCGGGCGCGGCGCTTCGTTCAATTGGTTGGGGCCATAATAGGCAAGGCGCTTTTCCGCCTCCGCAGTTGTCAACCCTTCATTGTGAACTTCCAAATGTTTGAGAGCATCATCTGCTGTCAGCGCGTGCCATTCCTGTTGTTTTGTTTCTTCGTGTGCCATGCAAATCTCCTAAATGGATTTCGGAGGCTGGTCTGTAAATTAAAACGAGACCACCACGCCTCCGTGATGGTCTCGCCTAACGTCTGTAACGTCCACGCTGCCGATGGCTCGCAAAGCGTGCCAATGAGATGACGACAACGCGCCCTGCTTTGCATCGCAGGTGGCTACTCCCCAAACGCCCTGAGTTTATCCACATGCAAATAGATTGTCAAGCAATTACCAAACAATTTTGTTTGGATGCGATTACAATTCATGTCATGAACAAATTCAAATCACCGATCACAAATTTATTCATCATCGTTATTGCAATCGCATTGTTGACTCTCATTAGTCCCGAGGAAAAATCATTGGGAGCCAACGTGCGGATCGTCTACCTGCACGGAGCCTGGGTGTTGACTGCGGAAATCACATTCATCTTCGCGGCTCTTGCCGGACTTTTGGGACTGATTCTGAAAAACGACATTTTCCACGCCTGGTCCGCCGCGCTGGGCCGCACGGGCATTGTCTTTTGGGTCACCTACCTGCCGCTTTCATTATTTGCCATGCAAAGCAACTGGAACGGCCTCTTCCTTGCCGAACCGCGCTTCCGCCTCGCCATGATGTTTGCCGTCACGGGTATCCTGCTGCAAATTGGCTTGTGGATTTTCAATATTTCCTGGCTAACTTCGCTGGGGAATATTATCTACATCGTTGTCCTGCGCGTCATTTTTTCCACCGCCGAGAACATCATGCACCCGCCCCCATCGCCGATCTTCAACTCAGGCAATTACGTTATCATCGGATTCTTTGTCGGCCTGAATCTGCTGGCGTTGTTGGCTGCATATTTCCTGACCCGTTTTTTCATGACCATCAAATCAAATAGCTGAAGAACATCTTGCGAATTAGATTCCAACTCATCACCTTCATGTTCCTCCGCACCATCCTGAATACCGCCCACAGAATGGTGTACCCATTTCTATCTGTCTTCGCGCGCGGCCTCGGCGTGGATATTGCCACCATGTCCCTGCTGATGACGGCGCGTTCCCTGCTCGGAACGACCAGCCCGCTCTTTGCGCCCATCGCCGACCGCCGCGGACGAAAATTCGGAATGCTGGTCGGCATCTCCATTTTCACTCTTGGCGTTGGCTTGGTTGCAATCTACCCATCCATCTGGACGCTTGCCGCCGCCCTGCTGCTTGGCATGGTTGGCAAATACATGTTTGACCCCGCCATGCAAGCCTACTTTGGCGACCGCATCCCTTATGAAAAACGCGGCACTGCTTTGGCCGTCACCGAAATGGCATGGTCCATGGCGTTTATTGCAGGCGTCCCTGCGGTTGGCTTTTTGATCGATAGATTTGGCTGGTCTGCGCCGTTTCCAATTTTTACAATACTTGGCCTGCTTATCTTCTTCATCATCTGGCGCATCGTTCCACGCGAAGACCCGCACCATGAACCCACATCCAATTCACGTGACGGTTATCGCGCCGTGTTTACCTCCATCCCAGCCCTGGCGGGCATATCCATTGCCCTGTGGGCCAGCGCGGCAAATGAAATGGTCAATATCATCTTTGGCGTCTGGCTGGAGGATTCATTCGGATTGAAGATCATCGCACTCGCGGGAGCATCGGCGGTGATCGGCCTCTCTGAATTAAGCGGGGAGGGATTGGTGGCCTTCACGACTGACAGACTCGGCAAACCGCTCGCTCTTACCATTGGGCTGGTCGGCAATGCCCTGGCTTCGATCCTACTGCCGATCATTGGGCAAACGCAAACAGGCGCGCTGGTTGGCCTGTTCCTGTTTTACATCACCTTTGAATATGTGATGGTCAGCCACATCCCGTTGATGACGGAACTCGTCCCTTCGGCGCGGGCGACGATGCTTTCCATGAATGTGACGGGACACGCCTTGGGGCGCGCCTTGGGGGCATTACTGGCGGCATTCATCTACCAACGATTTGGTTTTCTGTTCGTGACGCTGATGGCTGTAGTGTTTAATGTCGCCGGGCTTCTGGCTTTGCGAAGAATGCAAAAGGGAAAATGATGCAAATCCTTTTCGGAGTCTTTGCAATATTTGTGATTGCGATTGCCTTGCTGTGGGTTTTGGTTCCCGCATTTTATGGGTTGCCGCCCGTCTCGTCCCGAAAGGAGCGCATCCGCCGGGCGCTGGAGTTGGCAAATCCGCAGGCAGGGGAGACGCTCTACGATCTCGGCTCAGGCCATGGACGGGTGCTGGTTGTGGCAGCGAAGGATTTTGGATTAAATGCTGTGGGAATCGAAGCAGGGCCTGTGCAGTGCGCCGTCAGTTGGGCGAATGCTTTTCGAAACGGAGTCAGGTCACAGGTGCGCATTGAGGCGGGGGATTTTTACAAGTCAAATTTAAGGGATGCGGATATCGTCTTCGCGTATCTCACATCGGATCATGGAAATCGTCTTCAGGAAAAATTAAGCAGGGAATTGAAACCCGGCGCGCGGGTGGTGACCGTTTCTTTTGATCTGACGGGCTGGAACGCAGCTTTTTTTGACCGGGAGCAGTTGGTCTACTTGTATAAAAAATAAAAAAGTCCTGTCAAATATAAACACCGTCCCGAAGGTTTTTTCCGAGCAATTGAACTGCCTGACGGGCAACCCTTCGACAGGCTCAGGACAATACCTTCGGGACGTTTTTGCTTATTACCGATAAAGTCAAATATAAAAAGTCCTGTCAAACGACAGGACTTTTTATATTAGTAGCGATTGGCGAAAATTAGACGCCGGAGAGGCTGGAGTTGATTTCGCTGAAGACGTTGCCGATGATTGGGCCGAGAACCATCAAAGCCGCAATAACAACGATGGCAACCAAAACAAGAATCAGCGCGTATTCAACAAGACCCTGGCCTTTTTCCTTGGGTGAAAATAACATGGGAAATTTCTCCTTTCTCTTTGAATTTCACTGGAAGGCCTCCAGTGATTGTCTTTATTTTACAACGACTGTGAAAAAGCGCAAGTGCGTAAATGGCGTTTTCCCTAACAGTTATGTTAGCCTTACAGGAACGAAAGCGTTAAAAAAAATATCGTGAACATTTTTATGTTCACGATATTTTTTTCTAGGTCCAGCTTAGAAGCTGGAAAGGCTGGAGTTGATTTCGCTGAAGACGTTGCCGATGATTGGGCCGAGAATCATCAAAGCCGCAATAACAACGATGGCAACTAAAACAAGAATCAACGCGTACTCAACAAGACCCTGACCTTTTTCCTTGGGTGAAAATAACATGGGATATTTCTCCTTTCTTTTGGATTTCGCAGGAAGGTCTCCTGTGATTACCTTTATTGTACATTAAATGAAGGAAATCGCAAAAGAATTGGGTACCATTGTTTTACAATAATGTTAGTTTTGCCAAAAATTTTGGAGCCGCCCTTCATAATCAGTAGTTCACGAACGAGCTTCGTAGTCGCTTTTTACCCGAACGCCTGACGCGAAGCGGTTGCTACGTTTTCGTGAAGTACAGGTAACAAATAAAAAAAATGCCCTCCTGCGCTATTTCTGTGGTTAAATAAAGCTGCTGGACGATTATGAAAACCTGGTGAAATATGCTCATACATTCTGCTTCCCAACTCCTTACCCTTGCAGGCGGACCGCAGCGCGGAAATGCGCTTGGCACGCTTGGCGTAATCGAAAACGGCGCCGTCGTGATTCGAGATGAAAAGATCCTCGCCGTTGGAACGACGGCTGAATTAAAAAACGCCTATCCCGATGAGCCCACCCTGGATGCAAGCCGTTGTGTAATGATGCCCGGCTTCGTGGACCCGCACACCCATCTCATTTGGGCGGGAGACCGCGCCAATGAATTCGAGATGAAAATGAGCGGCATGGCCTATCTCGATATCCTCGCGGCGGGCGGCGGGATTATTTCCACCGTCAAAGCCACGCGCACAGCCAGCATGGAAACGCTCATCGCGCAGACCCGTCCGCGCCTGCTGCGGATGTTCGCGCATGGCACGACCACCGCGGAAGCAAAGACAGGCTACGGTTTGCAAACTTCCACGGAACTGCGCCTGCTGAAAGCATTGCTTGCATTGGATGATGAAAGCCCGCTCGACCTTGTAATCACGTTTCTTGGGGCGCACGCTATTGCGCCGGAATTCAAGGATAATCCGCAGGGCTACACCGACGAGGTGACGAACACCATGCTGCCCATGCTCAAAGAATGGTGGGAGACTCACGCCCCGCGGCTGCCCCTGCCCTTTGTGGATGTGTTCTGCGAAACCAACGCTTTCACTCTCGAACAATCGCGTCAAATCTTAACCCGGGCCGGGTCGCTGGGATTCCCGCTCAAGATACACGCTGATGAATTCGACAACCTCGGCGGCGCAGCCCTTGCAGCGGAATTGGGAGCGGCGTCCGCAGATCACCTGGTGGTCACTTCGGATGCGGATATTGCCGCACTTGGAAAATCGGATACGGTTGCCGTATCATTGCCTTGCACGCCGTTCGGGCTTGCCGAACATCATTACACGCCCGCCAGGAAATTGCTCGAAGCAAACGCCATGCTGGCCCTTGCCACAGACTGCAACCCCGGCACCACCTGGAACGAGTCTATGCAGTTTGTGATCGCGCTGGCCTGCCGCACCATGGGGTTGACCCCGGCCCAAGCCATAGCGGCGTCCACGATCAATTCAGCGCACGCAATTCGCAGGTCCGAAAAGATCGGTTCTTTGGAAGTCGGCAAACAGGCGGATATGCTCATCCTGTCTGTGTCAGATTACCGTCAGGTCGGATATCGTTATGGAACGAATTTAGTAAAACAGGTTATCAAGCGCGGACAGGTCTATTCGGTGGATGTGGGGTATTATAGAACGGCTTAACCTGCCAGGATAAACGTCAATGGATATCAAGTGGATCATATTTGCAATAGTATTGATTGCCAATGCGGTAACGGCATTCACCATCGCATGGATGCTTTCGCGCCGGCCGCCCAAATCCGGCATCCACTCGATGACGCTTATGCTTTTAGGGCTGGGTATCTGGTCGTTCAGTTATGCGATGATCGCGCTTTCCCCCACGCTTGAGTTGAAACACATCTGGCTGAAGCTGGAAAATATCGGCATCCTTTCTGTGCCTGTGTTGTGGTTTTTCTTCACCTTGAAATATACACGGCTGGATAAATGGCTGAGCGGCAAACCGACGCTGGCGTTCTTCTGGATCATTCCAGCCGTCTCATTGGTTTTTCTCTTTTCCGAACGCTGGTTTCATCTATATTACACATCCACGCATGTTGCCATGGAGTCCGGGGGGCCGTTGATCATCAGCCGCGGGCCAATGTATTGGGTTGCGCTTGCCCATGCCTACCTGCTGAATCTGATCGGCGTGGGCGTGCTGGTCTGGCGTTTCGTTAAATCGCGGCTGGTGTACCGCAAGCAAATGCTCTATTTGATCGGGGCGGTGGTCATCCCATTTGCCATTAATATCATCTACCAATTAATGCCGGGCCTGCTGCCTTTCTTCTCTGTTCCCGTGGACCTGACCCCGCTTTTTTTCAACGTGACAGCCATCCTGCTTGTGGCGAGCATCTTCGGCCTGCGCCTGTTTGACCTGGTGCCCATTGCCCGCGATACCGTTTTGGAGCATATCCCGGAGATGGTCTTTGTGGTGGATATGCACGACCGCGTGATGGACGCAAATTCGATGGCGCAAAAATGGCTGGGCAAATCCATCGAAGAGATGTCCGGGCAGGATCCTGTGGAGGTTTTCCGAAGCTGGCCCCAACTGCTTAATCGTTTCTTTTTTACGGAATACTCCCGTGAAGAGATAGAAATACCGGGCGTCCCGCCGCACACGCTTGAAATTGTGATCACTCCCATTTACAACCGTTTTAATACGCTCGAGGGACGTGTGATCGTGGCGCGGGATATTACCGAACGCAAGGCGCTCGAAAATAAATTAAAGGAAGTCAATGTCTCGTTACAGAATCAATTGAACGAGAACGAATCATTACGCGCTAAACTTCAGGAACAGGCCATCCGCGACCCGTTAACAGGCGCCTTCAACCGCCGCTTTTTTTCCGAAGCGCTGGACAGGGAATCCGCAAGGGCCACCCGTGAAAATTCCCCCTTCTCCATCATCATCCTGGACGTGGATCACTTCAAACAATTCAATGACACCTACGGCCACAAGTGCGGCGATATCGTCCTGCAAGCCCTGGCAAATTTTCTCAATGAAAATACGCGCCAGGGCGATATTGTCTGCCGCTATGGCGGCGAGGAGTTCGTCATTCTGATGACGGACGCCGCCTCTCAATCGGCGTTCAAACGCGCGGAACTTTTTAGAAAGCAGTTCGCAGAAACAACCATCGAATATAACGGTCGGCGGCTTAAGTGCGCTTTTTCGGCGGGCATCGCATCCTGCCCGGAACATGCCGATTCCGGGGAGAAATTGTTAATCCTTGCGGATCAGGCGCTTTATCAATCCAAGGCCGAAGGGCGTGACCGTGTGACTGTGTATTCCCACGAAAATTCTTACCAAACTTTAGGAGACAGCCATGCAGATTGATATTATCGGCGTCCCCATAGACCTAGGCGCAGACCGCCGTGGTGTGGATATGGGACCCAGCGCGATCCGTTACGCACACTTACAAAAAAAACTCGAAGACCTCGGCTATACCGTGCAGGACGAAGGCAATGTGGAAGTTCCCATCGCCGAAATGTGCAGTATCACCAATTCAAAATTAAAATATATCGATTGCATCATCCCCATGGCGCGGCGCGTGGCGGGAGCGGTGGCAACCTCCGTGCAGGCGGGGCGCTTCCCGCTTGTGCTGGGCGGCGACCACAGCCTGTCCATCGGTTCCGTCCGCGGCGCGGCGCGGGGTAAAAAAATCGGCGTCATTTGGGTCGACGCCCACGCCGACTTCAACACTGCCGAAACAACCCCTTCGGGAAATATTCACGGCATGTCGCTTGCCATTCTTGCCGGGCTTGGCGACCCAAGCCTCGTTCAATTGTGGGATGAAGCGTTTCCCGTCATCGACCCGCACAAGATCGCCGTCATTGGCGCGCGAGACCTGGATACCGGCGAAAAAGTGAATCTGCAAAACGCAGGCGCGATGGTGATGGGCATGGAACAGATTGACCGCTACGGCATGGTTACCGTGGTGGAGAAAGCCATCGCACACGTCAGCCGCAATGTGGATGGAATTTTTCTTTCCCTCGATCTCGACGCGCTCGACCCGCGCCATGCCCCCGGCGTTGGAACCCCCGTTCCCGCTGGCCTGACCCAGCGCGAAGCCCACCTTGCCTGCGAACTGATCGCCGAAACCGGCAAACTCATCGGCATGGACCTCGTCGAAGTCAACCCGATCCTCGACATCCAAAATCAAACTGCGTCCCTCGCCGTAGAGTTTGCCCTCTCTGCCCTGGGGCGCCGCATCTGGAACGGACATTCATGAAACCAACAGTAGCTGATTTGGAACGACTCGCCCGCGGAGCGGGACAAATTCTGCGGGATGGATACAACACCGAACACACGGTTCATTACAAAGGGACAATTGATCTTGTTACCGAAACCGACCACGCCTCTGAATCATTTTTGATCCGCGAGATTCAATCCCAATTTCCAGACAGTCACATCCTCGCGGAAGAAAGCGGCGAAACCGCCGGGGAGAACGAAGGCATCTGGTATATCGACCCGTTGGATGGCACGGTAAATTACGCCCATCATATCCCCATGTTTTGCGTTTGCATTGCGTACGCAGTCAAAGGCCTCACTTCGACTGGGCTGAGTGCCAGTGTCACTCTCGGCGCAGTGTACGACCCGCTGCGTGACGAAATGTTTACCGCCGAACGCGGCAAGGGCGCGTTTCTCAACGGCAAAAAAATCCAAGCCTCCGAAACAACGGAATTACAAAAAAGCCTGCTCGTGACCGGCTTCCCCTACGACACCTGGGACACCAAACTCGATAACTTCAAATATTTTGAACGCCTCGCCAAAAAGACCCAGGGGGTGCGCCGCCTCGGCTCCGCCGCCTTGGACGGATGTTACGTTGCCGCAGGCCGCTTCGACGGCTTCTGGGAATTCGCTCTCCGTTCCTGGGATATTGCCGCCGCCGGCCTCATCGCCGAAGAAGCTGGCGCCCGCGTCACCACCCTGGATGGCAGAGCCGATTATTTATCCACCCCGATCTCCATCCTTGCCGCAGCGCCGGGGATTTATGAAAAGCTACTGGAAGAGTTGAAGTAAGTTGAAAACGTACTGCATACATGCCCTGGCGGGCAGCGCCAGGGAGATTTATCTTGCTCTTGTATAATGCCCGCGGTCACAAATTGCGCATTCCTACTCGTAAGAAAGCGCAATTTGTGACCGTGACGGGTATATCTTCTTATAATATCCTGGGGATGGAGGCACACTGTCCCGAAGGTTTGAGCGGCTCAACCATGTTTTTCGAGGAAACCTTCGGGACGTTTCCCCTCTCTTCACTGAAAGGCAACATAAATGTTGCGGTACAAATGAATCAGCGGAGCGAATGATCCTGGAACACGACCAGCCGTCCGCGCGGAGTGGGGCGAGGTTAATCTGAATCCCACTGCGGAGGGCGGACTTCAGTCTGCGTTCCGCTTGGGAAATCGTCAAGGCAGGGGCGGAACCTTTAACAAAACCCCAACCAGATACCCAGCCATCGCGCTGATGGTTCCAATCAACATCATCTCGAAGCCGCTGCGCATGGGTTTGCCAATCGTCACACGCGCCTTGTATGCGCCGATGCCAAATAACACCAACGCCGTGACGAGCACAGACAGCCACATGCTGGCGGCAACGGGCAAAAATAAAAACGGCGCAATCGGCACAAGCGAGCCGATGATCGCCGAAAGCCCCACGATCCACGCGGCGCGGAAGGCGGTCTTTCGATCCACGGGCGCGAGCTGGTGTTCCTCGGCCATCATCACCGCCACCCATACATCCTTGTTCGCGGTAATGGTCTCCACGATATGCTCGAGCAATTCCCCCCTGAAGCCCTTGTTTTCATAAATATCGCGGATCTCTTTTGTTTCGATATTCGGCGCTTCGTGAATGTGACGGTACTCGCGCTCGCGCTCGCTTTGGTACAAGTCTGCATCGGCGAGGGTGGTGGTGAATGCAACCGCGCCCATCGAAATGGACTCTGCAAAAGTGGTGGCAAGCCCCGCCACCAAAACCACGCGCGCATCATTCGTGGCGGCGGCAATGCCCAGCGCCACACCCAGCACGTTGACCAGCCCATCCTGTGCGCCCAAAATAAAATCCGAAAGTCCCGAGGCGCGTTTATGCGGGTCTGTTTGGGTGTGATGTAAAACTTCATTAATGATGGCATCGAGCGAAGCGGGGTTCGTATTCATATCATCCAATTCTGTGGAAGCGCCGGGCGGGCTTGCAAAACCAATGGATCATTGTTGTCAGGGTTCGATTGCTTATTATAAGACCATCTTATGAAACCCCGTATTCGCCTCCTTGCTTTCATTCTTCTGCTTGCATGTCAAATGCCTGCCAGCCTGAACTTATGGTTGACCACACCCACGCCTTCATCCACGCCCACAGCAACGGTCACGCCAACCTTGACTCTCACCCCCACGTTGACTTTAACTTCCACACCCACCATTACGCCGACGCCTGCGCCTCTCGCCCGCCGGGCGCTGATTCTAACCATCGACGGTTTACGCCCCGAAGCCATTGCACTTGCGCCCATGCCGAATCTGATGGCGCTGATGTCCAGCGGAGCGTACACCCTCTCTGCGCAGACGATATTCCCCAGTTCCACGCTCCCAGCCCACACCTCCATGCTGAGCGGAACCTGTCCACAAAAGCATGGCGTGGATTGGAACGATTACATCCCTGAAAAAGGATATGCCCAGGTTACGGATATTTTCGATCTCGCTCATGCGGCAGGGATGCAAACCGTGATGTACGTTGGCAAGGAAAAACTACGGCAGGTTACAGAACCATCCAGCGTGGACATCTTCGCCTACATCAACGACCGCGACCTTGTCATCACTGAAAGACTCCTTGCAGATTTTCCGCAGGATTTCAGGCTGCTGTTCGTTCACTTTCCCACGACAGATGGGATGGGACACGTCTATGGCTGGCTTTCGGGCGAGCAATTGAGCGTGCTGTTTCGCGCCGACCAGGCTCTCGGCAACCTGCTCGCCGAACTGGATGCAAGAGGCCTGCGCAAAGAAACCCTCATCATCGTCACTTCCGATCACGGCGGACATGACACCACCCACGGCTCCAGCCTGCCCGAAGACATGACCATCCCCTGGATCGCGGCAGGCGCGGGCATTCAACCTGCGCAATTGACAACCCAAGTCCAAACCGTGGATACAGCCGCCACAATAGCCTATGCGTTGCAACTGCCCATCTCCCCCGAATGGGATGGCGTTCCCATCTACGAAGCGTTTGGCCTGCCCGTTGAAAAGCAATCACTACCCTGCCCGAAATAAACAACATCCCCTGCGCCGCACAGGGGATGTTTATTGACCTCACCTTACGCAGTCCGCTCTGCAGGGTGGGATACTTGCCCAAAACATCTAACG
>CAKKRM010000206.1 GCA_919902735.1 Anaerolineales bacterium
CGGAAAGTTCGTAGGGATCGATGTCGCCAAAGAGAAGCTAGATATAGCAGTGTTGGGGGAGACGAAAGCAAGCCAAGTGGGGAATGATGAAAAAGGGATCGCCAGCCTGATCAAGAAAATGAAAGCCTTGAAACCCGAGCTAATCGTCGTCGAAGCGACAGGTGGCTACCAGCGAGCGGTGGTCTTGGGGCTGTACGAAGCAGGACTACCCGTGGCAGTGGTCAACCCCGCACGGGTGAGACAATATGCCCGAGCCTGCGGACTGCTCGCCAAAACCGACAAGTTGGACGCCTTCAATCTGGCAGAGTTCGGGAAACAGGTGAGACCGAGACAGTTTGAGGCAAAAAGCGAGGCTGGGCGCTATGTATCTGCTCTTTTAGTGCGTCGCAGACAGGTGGAAGAGATGCTAAAGGCAGAAAAAAGCCGCCTGCGGACAGTCCATGCAGACATGCGTGTCTCATTGGAGCGAATGATCGAGGTATTGAAGGAAGAGATCAAGCGGCTCGAAAAGGACTTGGATCACTTCATGAAAGAACATGAAGACTGGCAGGAACAGGAGCAGATCCTGACGAGCGCCAAGGGAGTGGGACGGGTGACGGCAGCGACCTTACTGGCGGAGCTGCCAGAGCTCGGAAAACTGGACCGCAAGAAGATCGCGGCCTTGGTGGGCTTGGCACCGATGAACTCGGACAGCGGGAAGAAACGCGGCTATCGGAAGACGAAGGGAGGGCGGATCGAAGTGCGCAGTGTGTTGTACATGTCGACCTTGGTGGCGACACGATACAACCCGTTGATCAAGGCACAGTATCAGGAATTCTTGAGGCGGGGGAAGGTGAAGAAGGTGGCGTTGACGGCTTGCATGCGAAAGTTCCTAACCATCTTGAATGCGATGATGCGAGACAAGGTTCCATTCAGGCAGACGGTCACCGCCTGAGGCGGACTGGTTTTCCCTTTAATGGTGGTTTTGCTCTTGACTTTCAAGACAGTTGCTGCACGCTTTGTT
>CAKKRM010000207.1 GCA_919902735.1 Anaerolineales bacterium
GCGGCGTTGCTTTCGGCAGCAGTGTTTTGGTCAATCGGTTCGATCTATAGCAAAACAGCGGACCTGCCAAAATCATCGTTGATGAGCACAGGCGCGCAAATGTTGATGGGAAGTATTAGTTTATTTATCGTTTCGCTTATCACGGGCGAGTTGAATGGCTGGGATGTCACCGCCGTTTCAACGCGCTCGTTATATGGATTGTCGTATCTTATTTTTGTGGGTTCACTGGTCGGGTTTGTATCGTATGGCTGGCTATTACAGAACGCGCCGATCTCACTTGTGGCAACATATGCATACGTCAATCCGATCGTTGCCGTTTTGCTTGGAAGTTGGTTAGCGTCTGAAAAATTGGAACCTCACATTTGGCTGGCGACGGCAATCATTATCGGGGCGGTGATGTTCATTAATAGCAGGAACAAGCCCAAGGTTAGGAAAGAGGCGAAGGAGGTTTTAGTGGAGAATAATCAGTAGTCAGTGATCAGTCAGTTGTGGATGTCAATCGTAAATCAAAAATCGAAAAAGGAGAAATAAAATGGACGGAAAAGATTTGCTCAAAAAAGTCAAGGAAGATAATGTCAAATTCCTGTCGCTTCAGTTTACGGATGTGATGGGCGCGGTGAAAAGTGTGGATATGCCGATCCGCCACCTTGAGGATGTGCTGAACGATGGCGCATGGTTCGACGGTTCGTCGGTGGAGGGGTTCGCGCGCATTCAGGAAAGTGATATGCGCTTGAAGGTCGACCCTGACACGTATGCTGTGCTACCGTGGTCTGCGGCGGATTCAAAACGCGCGCGTGTGTTTTGCGATATCTTCACACCCAGCGGCGAACCGTTCGAGGGCGACCCGCGCGGCGCATTGAAGCGCATTCTCAAGAAGATTGCCGAGCGCGGCTGGATGCTGAACATTGGACCCGAACCTGAGTTCTTCCTGTTCAAGGCTTCGGATGGCAGCAATGGCGTTCATCCTGTTCCCCACGATACAGGCGGGTATTTTGATTTCTCATCCTTTGATGAGGCGGTGGTTGTCCGCACGGCGTTGATGGATGCGCTCGATGCGATGGGCCTTGATGTGGAAGTGGGCCACCACGAAGTTGCGCTGGGACAGCACGAAATTGATTTCCGTTTTGCAGATGCTTTGAAAGCCGCCGACAATGTGCTGACCTTGAAGTACACCGTGAAGGCGATTGCCGCCCAGCACGGGCTGACCGCTTCTTTCATGCCCAAGCCTGTGTACGGTATTAATGGCTCTGGTATGCACTGCCACCAATCTCTGTTCGATATCAAAACGGGCAAGAACCTGTTCTTCGATGCGAAGGATGAGGCGCATCTTTCTCCGCTGGCGTATTCGTTCATCGCCGGGCAGTTGGAACACGCCCGAGCATTGGCCGGCGTGGTTGCGCCGACGGTGAACTCGTACAAGCGTTTGGTGCCTGGCTACGAAGCGCCCGTGTACATCGGCTGGGCACAGCAGAACCGCTCGGCGTTGATTCGCATTCCGCGCTACACCGAGGGACGCGACAAGGCCGTGCGCGCGGAACTGCGCTTCCCTGACCCTTCCTGCAACCCATATCTGGCCTTCACTGTGATGCTTGCCGCCGCGCTGGACGGCATTGACAGGAATCTCGCCGCGCCCAAGCCGTTGAACAATATCAACCTGTATCATCTGGATAAAGCCGAGCGCACCAAATTGGGTGTGACTGAGCTGCCCGGCTCATTGGCTGAATCTCTGGGTGAGTTGGAGAAGGATGAAGTGCTGAAATCTGCGCTTGGCACAACCCTGTACGAAGCCTACATGCGCGCGAAATTGGAAGAGTGGGACGAGTTCCGCCTGCGCGTGACGGATTTTGAGATTGCCAAGTATTTGGAAACGGCATAGGCAGCATGTAACATGAAACATAATCCCCATTGGCAACATGCTTTTGGGGGTTATGTTTTTTTTAGTTTTTTTTGGTATTTGGTGGGATAGGCCACACATGGAATGAAAACGTAGCTTTATATATGGTTTTTCAAACACAAAGGGCACGAAGTACACAAAGGTTTTTAAGGTCTTCCTTCGTGGCCTTTGTGCCCTTCGTGTTTAATCTTTTTTGGCTAGTCCGGGTTGGGGAAAGAGGGATAAAATGAATGAACATTGATAATTCTATTTCACTCACAGAGGTAAAACGAAATGAACAAGGAAATGGTAAAGAAACCGAAAGTCGAAAAAGAAACAGACTCAAAGGATGATATGAGCAGCTTTCGCGCAAACTGGGGATGGATTACCGCACTCACGATCTATTTTATTGCCTTCGGAATCCTCAGTTTGTGGGCTATCCTTGCATTTTTCCCTTGCGAGATCGCAGTGGATAAAGCGGCGAACTGCCCAAAGATAGTTGGGTTCATGCTATGGGAATTTAAGGTGTCCGACGAGGCGCGCATGATCTTGCTTGTGATGATGGCAGGCATCCTCGGAAGTCTCGTTCACGGGTTTCGCTCCCTTTTCTGGTACGTGGGCAACCGAGCCTTTGCAAGAAGCTGGATCCTGATGTATTTCCTGCTGCCCTTCATCGGCTCGTCGTTGAGCGTGATCTTTTATTTTGTTCTGCGCGGCGGGTTATTCTCGCCAAACGCAACCGTGGATGCCGCCAGCCCGTTCGGGTTTATCGGCATGGCGGGCCTCGTTGGCATGTTCTCGAACAGGGCAGCCTTGAAATTGCAGGAAATTGCGGAGAGCGTTTTCTCCACAAAAGAATCTACCAAGGGCAAGGATAATGTAGACAAGGAAACGCTTGAAGCTGAAAAGAAAACCAGCGGGAAGAAGAGCTAGGCAATGCCAAAGTGGCAGTCACCTTAAAAGTGACTGCCACTTTGATTTCAAACCTAGCACTCGCTAAACCCACAAGCATAGCACTTGCGACAGCCTTCCTCATTCACCACCGCCGCCTCGCCGCACTCGGGGCA
>CAKKRM010000208.1 GCA_919902735.1 Anaerolineales bacterium
GGTCTCTAAGATAGTCGTAGAGACCCTTCGCTATCGCTCAGGGCGACATGACCCTGAAACACGCAAAACTGCGTAAGGTGAGCTGGTAATTAAGGAAGGCTCCTGAGGCTTCGGCTTCGGGAGCCTTCTTCTTTTTGGAAGGCAATAGCCTTGCGCGGCTTGAATTTTGAGCGGGCTCGTTGTATAGTGATTGTGTTGCTTTTATCGCTAATTTACCTTGGAAAACACAATGAGAGAAAAACACAGTTCCGGTTCCATCCCGACGCTCATAAAATCAATCACCAACATCGCCTCCTCCGTTGGGGCGGTGACGGCCTATCTGGTGGCCATCTTTGGGATCGGGGATCTTCCCTACCCAAAAACCACTTCCCTGCTGACCATCCTCGCCACATCGATTCTGGTGGTCAACTGGCGTTGGGCAAAACTCAGAAGCAGGAAGAAAGGCTCGAAAACGCCTCCCGCCCGTTCGCTGTTTGAACGGCTGCTGAACCCGATCCAAAAGACCGGCGGCGAGAACTACACCCTGCCGTTGACGCGGCGGCGCATCGAGGCGGGTTTCGTATTATCCCTGAGCGTCTTCACCCTCGGCTGGATGGGCGTCAACCTTACAGGCGTTATCAGCGAATTGACCACGAACCCGGCCCTCACTTGCAACGACCCCGGTGAGGCGGCGAAACTGCGGATTCTCATCGCCGATTTACACGAGACAACCCCCGAGCAGCAATTGTTGATCTCCGACAAAATCTCCGATTCATTGACCGAATACCCGGCGGGTAACTTCTACAAGGTCTGCCGTCTTACCGAGCCGGTCAAATCCATCACCCTGGCGAATGAGGCGGCAAAAACATACGCAGCGGATATTGTCATCTGGGGCCGAAGCGACGCGGCCACCTATGAAATCCACCTCGAAGCGCCCGCCCTCGGCGACCCGCACCAGAACCTTTCGGAACTCGGCATCGAAGAAGCCACCTCGTCTGAGTTTCAATTGAAGGAGCCGGAGCATATTTCCTTTGTTTCACAGTTTGCCCTCGCCGAATTGCTGTTGTTGAACGGGCAGGTAACCGAAGCCCAAGCACGGCTGGCGGGCGCCCTCGCACAAGCGGACACGGATGGGCTTGATCCGCTGGATATCGCCGAAGGATATTACCTGCTTGGGCTGTTTTACGATCCCCATTATTCCCCGTCTCCAGATGAGGAGTTGTCCATTGCCGCGTATTCAAAGGCCATCGACAGGAATAAGGAACTGCACAAGGCCTGGTTGAACCGCGGGTACGTCCACATGCTCCTCGGCATGAACAAGGAAGCCATGGCCGGCTTCAACTATCTAATCGAAAACGATACCCCCTTTAAGGGCATGGCCTACGTGAACCGCTCCGGCCTGCAAAGCGACCCCGATGCGGTCATGCGCGATCTGGACGCAGCAGTTAAATTCGCGCCGGAGGAAGGCTATTTCTTTCGTGGCATCGAGCGCATGAACCGCAGGGATTTTCAAGGCGCGATCGAAGACCTGGAAAAAGCCATTGAGGTGGACCCCGCAGGATGGGAGAACTATCACTACCTGGGGCTGAATCAGTTATACGCGCATGAATATGAAGCGGCAAAGAAAACCTACGTTCGCATCCTGCCCTACCTGGACGAGGTCACACGCGACGATGTGATCGTTGACCTGCAAGACAGCGCGGAGGTATTCCCTGAAATCAAACCCACTACCGATGAAATTATCAAAGCCTTGTTAGCCGCCCAACTGCCTTGACGGAGTTCGCGTCCCACGCGCCACGGAATCACAGCCATTCATCAAACAACAACAAAAGGAGAGAACATGAACCCAGCCTATGAAACCCCGATTGGACCCGTCCCCTTTCTGAAGCACTACGAAGTTTTCAAAACCATCGAAGACAAAATTATGAACCACCTGGAAGGCCTCGCGCAGGACTATCTCCTGATTGGCTTGCGGGTGGCGTACGATGAAAAGGATTCGAGAAACGAGCCGGGCGTGTTGCCGTATTCGGTTGAATTCGGCTACCTGAGTCTGGTGGACCTTGCAGTCCGATGCGCGCGGGAGGAAGACGAGACCAGCGAGGAGGAACTGATCCAAAGCGCCATGCAATCCCCCACACCGATCCAACTGCTGGACGATCTCTACGAGTACGCAAAAGCCGAATTACAATCCGCCGCCGGAGCCGAACTGACCGTGGGGGTCTCCCTTGAACTGAAGGGCAGTCTTTCCTCCATCGCGGCCATAATAGTGTGCTCCTGCAACGGAGTGAGAGGCAGAAAGCTAAGGCTTGTTTACAACAGCATCCTGTGGAGATACAGATGGGTTTGCAGGGATGGGTGTTAATCCAATAATGATCCACACGCAAAGAAACCGCTCTTCATCCCAATGATGGGCGGTTCTTAATTTTAGGACTCCCCTGTTTCTGGCGGGATTGAATTTCAAACAACAAATCCTTTGCCACGAATTTACCCTACGGGCACGATGTCGCGAATTTTGTCTTAGGGTTCGTAAAAATATAATTTCCCTCACCCACCGCCGAACCATGTCTTTGCGAGGGCGCTTTTTCTTTTCGCCCGAAGCAATCCCCTCACTGATACGGAGATTGCTTCGCCGCCAAAGACCAAGAGCGGCGGCTCGCACATCGTCCCCGAATGGGGAAAGACATTGCGGGAAGTTAATTACTGATGTTACGCACCGTCCCGAAGGTTTAGACTACAAACAGGCGTATTTTACGAGAACCTTCGGGACGTTCCGCGTAAGGTGAGTTAATTATTTACAGACCCTTAGTCAGGCAGATGTTGTACAAAATCTTTTAGGCTCATGTGTAAAAAGTGTGCAGGCTGAATGCTCGGCGCTTTCAAAGAGCAAAAAACTTAACGCGAATTTTCCGAATGAGGCGAATGACGCGAAAAAAATTCGCGTTATTCGCTCAATTTGCGACATCGTGCCCGTAGGGTAAATTCGCGGCTAAAGATTTTGAACTGCGTAAGTCCTGAATTTCTATTCGTGATGCAAATTGGCTTGCGTAAGGGGAAGGTATCAATCCACATCTATCGATTCCAGGGCGAACTCCTCCCCTGCTATGATCTTTGCGCCAACTCCGCCGCATTTCGGGCAGATCAATTCATCACGATTGAGATGGTATTTCTCGAAACAGGTCATACATTGCAACTCGGCAGGGACTCGGCGAAAGTGCAGATTTGCGCCTTCGGCAAGGGTGTCTTTGGCGATGATATCCCAATAGAACTGGATCGAGTCAGCCACCATGCTGGCGAGGTCACCCATCACAATGTGCAGGTCGGTGATACGCTTTGCACTCGCTTTGTCCGCGTGCTGGAGGGCAGTTTTCAAAAGGGATTCGGTAACGGGCAGCTCGTGCATGATTATATTGTACATGATGCGGATGGAAAAAAAAGGGGGAGATAGAATTTTCCTCTCGATTGCAGGAAAAATTGATTGACTTAAGGGAAGCGGAACTGTAAACTTGATTAATCAACCAGAAGACCGAGGAGCAACGGGTATGGCAAAAAAGTCATCGTCCGTAGGCAAGGCTATTAAAAACGAAGGACAAAAGATGAAAGACCATCGTCAAGCGTTGAACGCCGAAGGTCAAAGCATCATTGCGCGCGCGCGCGAACTGGCTTGGACGGGTCAACACGCGCCCGCAATTGATCTGGCAACCCAGGCATTGTCTACGCCGAAACTAAAACCCGCCGAGCAAATGGACCTGCTTGACCTGCGCGCCGAGTCCTACATTGCCCTCGGCAAACTCGACCGCGCCACCAAAGACGCGAAGGCAATGATGGAACTCGCCCGCAACCCCAAATCTCCAATTACCAACAAATTACACGCGCAAGGGTTAAACCGCCTCGCTCTCGTCCAAATGCGGACAGGTGACTTGAAGGCCGCAGTCAAATCGGCTGTGAGCGCATTGAAAGCCGCACAGCAGAGCAAGCAAAAACCACTCATTGCCGAAAGCCTCTTCCGCTTGAGCGAAGCGCAATATCGCACGCAACAAAGCGAAGCCGCTCTCGAGACCGCGCAAAAAGCCAACATCCTCTTTCATGAACTGGGCGACCTCTCTGGCGCAGGGCGCGCGCATTGGGTTTTGTCACTCGCCCTCTTCCGTTTGAACCGCACCGAAGACTCGCGCCATGCCGCATACGCAGCGCTTGAACTATGCAAACAGGCGGGCGATCCATATGGCATGGGCAATGCTATGAATACGTTGAATAATTCAGATGCGGATCTCGCCGAACGTATCCAGCATCTCCAGCAGGCAAAGCAAGCCTTTGAAACCGCAGGCTATGCCGAGCGGCAAGCCATTGTGCTTAGCAATCTGGCGCTTGCCTATCTTGAGCTGGGTTTGTATTCGCACAGCCGCCGCCTGGGAAACGAAGTGGTTGAAATAACCCGCGCCATGGGCGCAAAACTTGCCTTAACCTATGCGCTGGGAAACATCCTTGTCCCCGAACTAATTCTCGGCGCGCTAGACGCGGCGAGCCTGCATCTGCAGGAGTTTGAAAAACTCATCCCTGATCTCGGCGACCTAAGCATGGATGCACATCTTTTCTCCCGACAGGCAGACCTGGCGTTCAGCTCAGGCGACTTGCAGACCGCCATCCGTCATCAAAAATCCGCGGTGAAAATTGATCGAGAAGCCCAGGCGGGCAGTGAGCATACCAACCTTACCGAACTTGCAAAAATATACCTTGCCGCTCGCGAGCCTGCCTCCGCGCTCAAAGCCACCACAAAAGCCACCGACTTACACCGCGCTCAATCCTTTGCCAAACCTGAAGGCTTCCCCTCACAATTTATCTGGTGGTGGCGCGCGCAGGCGCTGAACGCCAACGGGAAAACACAAGAAGCACGCGCAGCCCTCGACCGCGCCTACGACCTTTTGCTCGAAAGCATCGCCAGCATCCGCGACGCAGGCTTGCGCCGCAACGCGCTCAACAAGGTGGAAAACAATCGTAAACTCCTTCAATTCTGGGTTAAGGACGGGGCGAAGCGCAAACTCCCCAAGGAGCGATTGTTCACGCATCTCGCCATCGAGTCGAACCTGCGTGATCCCTTCAAGCGACTTGCAGATACGGGTCTGCGCCTCAACGCGCTGAAAACCGTCAGCGAAATTCAAATCTTCCTCGTCGAAGAAGCCACCGAACTCAGCGGCGGCGAGCGCGTGTTGTTGATCCTTGAAAAACGTACCGCCGACTTTAGTCGGCAAGTAAAAGAGCCGACTGAAGTCGGCACTACGCGTGAAGTGGTTGAATCCATTCTGCCACTCCCCTCTTACCAATCGGGTAAAGGCTATGAAAAAGCGGAAGACCCAAAGAATGTGCTTAAGCGCATTCACAAACACCTCGACCAAGCCCGCCTCACCCGCACCGTGCAACTGATTCTGCCTTCGGAATCATTCTCCACCCGAAATCAATCCCCCAATCGCAAATCAAAAATCATCGCTCCCCTCATCGCCCAAAACCAAGTCCTCGGCTACCTCTACGTGGACATGGACTCGCTCTACGGCACCTTCGACGAAACCGACCGCGACATGCTCGGCATGTTGGCGAATCAAGCCGCCGTCGCCTTGGACAATGCCCAATGGGCGCAGGGACTCGAGCAAAAGGTCGAAGAGAGAACCGAAGAACTGCAAGAGCGCGTCAGTGAGTTGCAGATCATCAACTCCATCCAGCAGGGACTTGCATCCAAACTGGACATAAATGGGATTTATGATCTGGTAGGCGATAAATTGCGCGAAATTTTCGGCTTAGGCGATGTGGTTATTAGCATCTATGATGAAAAAACAAATATGGTCGCCGCGCCTTATGTCAGCTACCGAGGAAAACGAATTGCTGCAGAGATCAATGAGTGGGTCTTGTTGCCCGACGCGCCGATACGTGAACACTTCATCCAATTAGGCAAGCCTCATGTAATCAACCGCGGTTTCCAAAGTTGGGCTGAGCAGTTTAAAAGCCACCCACCTACAGATTACACAGGCTGGCCAAAATCAAGTTTAAGCACTCCGATTATTGTCGGGGATAAGGTAACGGGACTAATCTGGTTAACCACATACGATCATGAAGACGCTTATTCGGAATCTGACGTACGCTTGATTTCCACGCTGGCATCCAGCATGGGTGTCGCCCTCGAAAACGTGCGCCTCTTCAAAGCCGAACAGGAACGCGCCGCCGAACTGGCCGTCATCAACAGCATTCAGCAGGGACTCGCCGCCGAGTTGGACTTCCAAACCATCGTTGACTTGGTAGGCGACAAATTAAGAGAAGTTCTTAATACTGGAGAAATTGGGATTCGCTGGTACGATGCGAAAGAAAACCTGATCCATTATTTGTATGAGTACGAACATAGCAAACGCATCACCATTCCCAGCGCGCCGCCACAGGGGAAAAGCTGGGAAAATATCGCGCAAACTCGCAAACCGCTCATCCTAAACAACAAAGCTGAAATACAGAAATTTGGGGTCACGGCAGTTCCCGGCACCGATACAGGCAAATCCATTATTTATGTACCCATTGTAGGCAGTGACCGTGTGCTGGGGACAATTGTCACTGAGAATTATCAGAGGGAAAACGCATTCACTGAAGCCGATAGCCGCCTGTTGACTACGGTCGCATCCAGCATGGGTGTCGCTCTCGAAAATGCGCGCCTCTTTGATGAGACCCAGCGCCTGCTCAAAGTTGCCGAAGACCGCGCCGCAGAACTCGGCATCCTTAATGATATTGGGAAAGCGCTAACCAGCACACTGGATGTAAAGACCCTGACCTATAACGTGGGCGATAAAATCCGCGAAATATTTAATGCGGAAATTGTCGACATCCTGATGTACGACTCGAATACTAATATGGTCAATCTCACCTATAGTTATTTCGAGCGCTATTTCGAGGATGAACCCCCGTGGGAGTTGGGCGGCGGACTGACTTCAAAGATCATCCTTTCGCGGCGGCCGCTCCTGCTCAATACGGTGGATGAAATCAATGAAGCAGGAGCAGAAGCCTACATCACTGCCCCGGATGATACCAACGATATTCAATCGTACCTGGGCGTGCCGATCATGGTCGGCGAAAAGGTGCTCGGCGTGATCGACGTTCAAAGCTTCAAGGCGCATACATTCAACGAAAATAACCTGCGCCTTCTGCAAACACTTTCAGCGAATATGGGCGTTGCCCTTGAAAATGCCCGTCTCTTCAACGAGACCGAACGCCTGCTCAAAGAGACCGAGCAACGCGCCCAGGAACTGGCCATCATCAACAGCATCAGCCAGGCATTGACGCAGGAGCTTGACCTTTATTCTTTGGTGGACCTGGTCGGCGATAAATTACGGGCCGCCATAAAAACCGAGAACATCGGCATTGGCTTGTTTAACAATGACACCAACCTGCTCGATGCCGTTTATGCCTACAAGAATGGGGAGCGTGTCCATCCCGAACCTGCCCCGTTAAACGCCTTCAGCCTGCGGTTTTCCCGTCAGGGGAAATCACTGGTTCTAAACGATGTGACAAATGAAATTTGGGAAAAATTCGGTTCAAACCTGACCTTTGGCAGGGAGATTCCAAAATCTGTTGTCATGATCCCCATCCTCGCAGGCGGCGAGCTGATCGGCGGGATCACTCTGCAAAATTTTATAACCAAAAATGCATTTCCCGATTCAATCGCCCGCCTGCTGGATACGATTGCCTCGAACATGGGCACGGCCATTCAAAACGCGCGCCTCTTCGACGAAACCCAGCGCCTGCTCAAAGAGACCGAGCAGCGCGCAACAGAACTCTCGGCCATCAGCACGGTGACCCAGGCTTTAGTGGCGGAAACTGATCTCGAAAACATGATCCAGCTCATCGGGAGTCAGACGCGGGACATCTTCAATGCAGATATCGCCTATCTGGCTTTGCTAAACCAGCAGTCTAATGTGATCGAATTTCCATATCAACATGGGGATACATTCAAGCCTCTCAAATTAGGGGAAGGACTGACGAGCCGAATTATTCAAAACGGCCAGCCTTTGATCTTCAACAGAAACCTGGACCAGGAAAGTTCGGCTCTGGGAATCAACCGCATTGGACGGCGCGCCAAATCCTATCTGGGTGTGCCGATCAAGGCTGGCAGGGAGATCATCGGCGTGATCAGTGTGCAAAGTACGCAGAAGGAAGGCGTATTCACAGAAGATTCATTGCGCCTGCTCACAACCATCGCCGCCAATGCGGGCGCCGCGATCCGTACCGCTCAATTACACACCGAGACACAGCGCAACGCGAACCAGATGGCAACCATTGCAAACGTGGGCCGCGAACTCTCTGCCACACTGGATTTGCAAACCGTTGTGAACAGCGTCGTTGAAAATGTACACAGCCTCTTCGAAGCGCGCGACACCATTTTGCGTCTTGTGGATATGGATGGAAAAACCCTGCATACGGCTCTTGCGCTTGGTATCTATGCCAATGAAAATTCCGCGGACACCCTCATACTAGGCGAAGGCATCACAGGCCATATTGCCGAATCGGGAATTGCAGAGGTGGTCGATAATGTGGACCTCGACCCGCGCGGTATCCATGTGGCAGGCACGCCCGATCTGGAGGAGACCTCTGAAACCATGATGGTTGCCCCGCTCATTGCCAGCAGCCGCACCATCGGCGTACTTTCCGTTTACAAGGATCGCGGGGAGGGCGCCTTCTCCAAGGTGGATCTGGACTTTCTGGTGGGGCTGGGGCGTCAGGCCGCCATAGCCATCGAGAATTCACGCCTGTTCAACGAAGCGCAGGAAGCTCGCGTTGTTGCCGAACATGCCAATAAGGCCAAGAGCGCATTCCTTGCCAACATGAGCCATGAACTGCGCACGCCGCTCAATGCCATCATCGGCTTCACCCGCATTGTGAAAAGAAAATCCGAAGGCGCCCTGCCTGAAAAACAAACCGACAATCTCGGCAAGGTTCTTTCCAGCGCCGAGCATTTGCTTGGGTTAATCAACACTGTGCTGGATATTGCCAAGATCGAAGCAGGCCGCATGGACGTGCAAGCCTCCAACTTCAGCATCAACGCGCTGGTCGATCAATGCTACAACACGGCCCAACCACTCATCAGGCCGAACATCAACTTTAAAAAAATAAATGACATCGCGCTGCCCCTGGTCTATTCCGACCAGGATAAGATCAAACAGATCATCCTCAACCTGTTAAGCAATGCCGCCAAGTTCACCCATGCAGGCAGCGTCAACCTCCGTGTTCATCACGCCGATGAATGGTTCAAGGTGGATGTCACCGACTCTGGCATCGGCATGAATGAGGATGCCCTCAGCCGCATCTTCGAGGAATTCCAGCAGGCCGATTCCAGCACCACCCGTCAATACGGCGGCACAGGCCTGGGCCTTGCCATCAGCAGAAACCTTGCCCAACTGCTTGGCGGCGATTTGACTGCGATCAGCAAGCCCGGCAAAGGCTCCACATTCACACTCACCCTGCCTCTTCGTTATGTGGATGAACCTTCGGCCGCTTCCTTATCGGACCGTTTGCCTGATTCTGCTCAACTAGCCACGCCCACGCTGGATGTTTAACCCCGCCCAAAAACAATTTTATCGGAGAGAACTATGAAAACCATCCTGGTCGTGGAAGACACCGAACTGAACATCGACCTGATCACCCAACTGCTCGAAGATGATTACAACCTGCTCTTCGCCACGGATGGCGCTCAGGGTGTGGAAATAGCCCTGCAAAAAAATCCAGACCTCATCCTTATGGATATATCCCTGCCCATCATAGACGGCTACGAAGCCACCCGCAAAATCCGCGCGGCGCAAAAGTCCATGCCCATTATCGGACTTTCCGCCCACGCCATGAGCGGCCACGAACAAAACGCAAGAGACGCTGGCTGTAACGATTACCTGACCAAGCCGATCAACGATGAACTTTTACTCGGTAAAATAAAAGAACACTTGCAGTGATCTTCCGATCACGAAAAAGGTTGCGGCGTTATCGGAAATAAAATTGGGACGCTGGCCGCGAAGCGCACAGAAAAACACAGATACATTCTTTTAAATCAGCGTTCATTTGCGTCCCATTAAAGCGTGCGGCTTATTTCCGATAAAGTCTATTAACCGCTTCGCGTCAGTCTTTCTGCTGATAATCCACTTACCTTCGGAGCATGATGAATAAAACACCCAAGATCCTGATCGTGGACGACGAACCCTTCAATGTAGATTACCTCGAACAGGAACTCGAAGACCTGAATTACGAAACCATCAGCGCCGCCAATGGGCAGGATGCGCTGGAAAAGATCGCAAGCGAATCTCCAGACCTGGTGCTGCTGGATATCATGATGCCCATCATGGACGGATTGACCGTGCTGCAAAAAGTCAAAGCTGATCCCGCTGTACGCGACATCCCCATCATTGTCATCTCCGCCAACAATGACCTGAAAAGCGTGGTCAAAGGGATTCAACTCGGCGCAGAAGATTATCTCCCCAAGCCGTTTGAACCTGCCTTGCTGAAGGCGCGCATCCAATCCAGCCTTGAAAAGAAGCACCTGCATGACCTACAGGGTCTTTACCTCAAAAGCCTGGAACACGAACTTGATATTGCCCGCGATATCCAAAAGGAATTTCTACCCGCCCGACTTCCAGAGGTACCTGGCTGGGAGATCGCATCCTATTTCAAAGCCGCCAGAGAAGTGGCAGGTGATTTTTACGATGCCTTCCTGCTGGCGGATGGCACGCTTGCCTTCCTCGTTGCGGATGTGTGCGGAAAAGGCATCGGCGCGGCCCTGTACATGACCCTCTTCCGCAGCCTCATCCATGCGGCCTCCATTTCAGATCAATTCACCCCTGGTCAGGAACAGCAATCCTTTACCCCCGCAGAACGCCTGCAACACGCGATCTCCCTGACAAATAATTACGTGGCAGAAACACATGAGGAATCCAATATGTTCGCCACGGTGTTCATCGGCATCCTCAATCCTAAAAACGGAAAACTTTCCTACATCAACTGCGGCAACGAGCCTGCCTTGATCGCGGGCAGGGAAGGTGGGGTTCACACCATGTTGACTCGCAGCGGTCCCGCCATTGGAGCCATTGCCCAAGCCAAATTCACCGTAAAGGAAACCTCCCTCGCAGACGGCGATCTGCTCGTGGCCTTCACCGATGGCATCCCGGATACGCAAAACATCAACGGAGAATTCTTCGGCAATGACCGCCTTCGGGAATTGCTGGCGGGCAATTCAACCCCCGCCATGCTATTAAAAGAGATGGAGGCGGATCTAAATCGATTCGTCGGCGAAGCAGAGCAATTCGACGATATCACCCTGCTGGCGATAAAAAGGAAAGCATAAAGTAAGACCGTGTGTACGCAAAACATGTCAGTCAAGCCGCTCTTTGCGCCATCCTCGGCACAAGATTCCCTCTGCAAACGCCGCCGGAGACGGTGGCTGGAGCAAAGGTTGTCGCATTACCCCCGACAACCTTTGCATGCACACGTAAGACTCCTCTTACAGAAACGCTGATTCCAAAAAGGTATAATGAACTCCACAGCCATGCAGAGTTCATCTTTTATCTCACGTTCTTCCCAATACCTTCTTGCTTTTGGATTTATCGCTCTCGTCACGGCGATTTTATTCACTTTGCGGGAAGCGCTCGATACGACCCTGGTTGCACTTTTATATTTAATTCCACTTGGCCTGATCGCAACGTATTGGGGGCTTGGCCCAGGCATCACCAGCGCATTGACTACCTTCCTGACATTCAATTATTTTTTTATCAAGCCTTATTACACCTTTTCTGTTCACCGCCCAACGGATGTGGTGATCCTTGTCATATTTTTGATTGTGGCAATTGTGATCAGCCAGTTGGTGGGGCGTATGCAGGTCAGCCTTGCCGCTGCCACAGCACGCGAACGTGAAGCCACACGGCTTTACGAACTCAGCACCGCACTCGCTGGTCTGCACGATGACCATGCCATTGCCCAAATCCTTGCCAAACAGGTGCAGGAGGTCTCGCAGGGTGAAGCAGTGGAGCTAAGCGTCACCGGGTTGCAGCCTTTTTCTTTTTTCCTGCCTGAAGCACATCAGCCGAATCGTCAGCCAGAATGGGTTGTGCCTATCGAGGTGGCGCGAGGCGTTCTCGGGGAAATTCGGCTTTGGAGAGCGGCACCAGCTCTAACGTCCAGTGAGAAGCGCTTGTTACAGACCTTTGCCAGTCAGGGCGCGTTGGCGCTCGAACGGGCGCGGCTTGCACAGGCTGAGTCGCGCGCAAAAGTCCTCGAAGAAAGTGATAAGTTGAAATCCGCGATATTATCATCGGTTTCGCACGAACTGCGGACTCCGCTTTCCACCATCAAAGCCGCGGCTTCGAGTTTGAGAAGCGATGATGTCCATTGGGATTCAGCAGCGCGGCCTGAGTTGATCGCTGCAATAGATGATGAAGCAGATCATTTGAATATGCTGGTCGGTAACCTGCTCGACATGTCGCGCATTGAGTCAGGTGTGCTTAAGCCAAAACGTGAATGGAATATTTTGCCTGAGATCGTCGGGAGTGTTCTAGCGCGCATGAAGCATCTGGCGGAGGAGCATCGCATCGAAGTGGATGTGCCTGAAAGCCTGCCACTCGTGCCAGTGGATTATGTGCAAATGGAACAGGTCTTCACGAATCTGGTCAGCAACAGCGTGAAATATGCGCCAGAGAAAACCGTGATCCGTGTGCGTGCATTTGTGGAGAGTGACTCCATCCATGTGATTGTCAGCAATCAGGGGCCGCAGGTGCCACAGGAACATCTCGAACGAATCTTCGATAAATTTTTCCGCATCACCGCCGCGGACCGTGTCACAGGCACGGGACTTGGACTTTCGATCTGCAAGGGAATTATCGAAGCACACGGCGGGCGGCTGTGGGCGGAGAATGTGCCAGATGGCCTGGCTTTTAATTTCACCTTCCCGTTAATTTGGGAGGGTGTTTCGCCCCCAACCATGCCAATGGATACGGAGACTGAATGAGCAACGAGCCGCATATTCTCGTCATTGATGATGAACCGCAGATCCAGCGCGCCATTCGCACCATCCTGACCGAAAAAGGATTCAAGGTGACAACGGCAAGTCGCGGCGAAGAAGGGCTGACGCTTGCCGCAACGAATGAACCTGATATCGTAATTCTTGATCTGGGACTGCCCGACATGGACGGCGTTGAAGTCTGCACACGTCTGCGTGAGTGGACGCAATGCCCGATCATTATTTTGTCTGTGCGTGACAGCGAACGCGATAAAGTGGCCGCACTCGATAAAGGCGCGGATGATTACCTGACAAAACCATTTGGCATTGAAGAATTGCTGGCGCGTGTGCGAGTGGCATTGCGTCATTCCACAAGCAAGCAGGGAACACAAAGCAAAGTGATCAAAGCAGGCACGCTCACGATTGATCTTGTGTGGCATATTATCAAGCGCGGCGAAGAAGAAATTAAATTAACCGCCACTGAATATAAATTGCTGGCTTATCTTGCCGCCAATCATGGGCGCGTACTCACACATCAAAGCATTCTTACAAATGTTTGGGATCCCGCTGACGCAAATCACACCGAATACCTGCGCGTTTATATGCGCCAACTCCGCAAGAAATTGGAAGTTGATCCTGAACGTCCGCAGTTTATTCTTACCGAACCTGGAATTGGATATCGCTTTATTGCGGATGAATAAATCCATGTCGTTGCGAGGGTGGTGCTTTTTCACCCGAAGCAACCTCATGCGGGGAGATTGCTTCGTCGCAAAGAACAAGAACGCTCCTCGCAACGACATAATTTTCCAATACCTTACAGCGCCCTTGCAAAAGGGCGTTTTTATTTGTTCTTTATGTGATTGCCCCAAATTTTTGTCACCGTTTTATGCGGGATGGATAGGATTAACGCATCCATGAGGTGACATGAACAAACTTGACGTAAGTCCCCCTGCTTTGACAGTATCTCCCGCTTCTTTTTCTGACCTTCAGCCTGTTCGCCGTTTAATTGTCCTTGTGCCTGAATCCGAGGCTGATTCTGCTCTCACGGCGCAAAAGATCTGGGAGTTGGCGAATGCTCTCGAAAGCCGCGTCCAGTTTCTCGGTCTAAGCAAAGATGCGGAACATGAGCCAGGTGTGCGCAGGCAGCTTGTGACCCTATCCGCAATGGTGGGAGATGACAAAATTTCCGTCGATTCAAAAATAGAATTTGGGAATGACTGGTTGAGCGTGGTGAAATCTGAATGGCGTGAAGGGGATGTGATCGTCTGCTTTTCGGAACAACGCTCTGGCCTGGCGCGCAAACCGCTAAACCAAATTCTGGAATCAAATTTGAATGCCACTATCTATATGATGGCTGGCATCCATCAACAGGAAGACCGTCTGCATTTAAGTTGTATCTTTAATGCAATGGCATGGGCGGGTTCCATCGGGATCATCCTTGGTTTCCTGTGGCTGCAATCAAAGCTCACTCAAGTCCCCACAGATTGGGCCCATACAACATTGCTTTACATCTCTCTCTTTGTTGAGGTTGGATCGATATGGGCGTGGAATAACCTGTTCGATACGTACACTGGAAAATAATCAATCAAGCTGGAAAATATGATCAAACACGCAGATAACTCACAAACCGCGATTATTGAACGAGTCGCAGATTACGAACCGCCGCGCACCTTCCGTTCATGGCTGATCGGCCGTCCTCTCTCCACCGCCGATGCGTCCCACCAAACGATCGGAAAAGTTGTCGGGCTTGCCGTTTTCGCATCGGATGCGCTTTCATCCACCGCGTATGCCACTCAGGAAATTTTGGGGGTAATAGCCGCCGCAGGAACGATTGCTTATGGGTATCTATTTCCCATCTCTCTTGCGATCATTACCTTGCTGGCGATTGTTACCATTTCCTATGAACAGACGATTCATGCCTACCCCGGCGGAGGCGGCGCTTATATTGTGGCGCGCGATAATCTCGGCGAATTGCCGGCGCAGACAGCTGGGGCGGCGCTGCTGACAGATTACATCTTGACTGTATCCGTTTCCATTTCGGCAGGCGTTGCTCAGATTGTATCCGCTTATCCTGGTCTGTTTCCCTACCGCGTTTTGATCGCTGTGATCGCTGTGTTTTTTATCATGTTGATCAACTTGAGAGGCGTGAAAGAGTCTGGGACAGCATTTGCCGTTCCAACCTATTTTTTCGTGGTAATGATGGTGTTTACTGTCGGCTACGGAATATTCCGTTACTTCACTGGCTCGCTTGGCATGGTCGTGGATCCTCCGCACTTTGAGGCAAAACATATCCTTTCTGCAATTACGCCGTTCATTTTGCTCCATGCTTTTGCCAACGGCACAACTGCCCTTACCGGTGTGGAGGCCATCTCAAATGGTATTACCGCTTTCAAGGAACCGCGCAGCAAAAACGCGGGCATCACCCTGATCTGGATGTCTTTGATCCTGGGCGCATTATTCCTTGGGCTTTCATTTCTTACCGGCAAGGTACAGGCTGTATTTTCCGAGGAAGAAACTGTCATTTCTCAATTGGCGCGAACAATCTACGGCGGCAGAGGTATTCTATATCTCATGTTGATCTCTGGCACCACGGTTATTCTGATCATGGCGGCGAATACAGCCTTTGCAGATTTTCCCCGTTTGGGCGCGCTTCACGCCGGCGATGGATTTCTTCCGCGCCAGCTTACTTATCGTGGCAGCCGTTTGGTCTATTCACGGGGCATTGTGTCTCTGGCGGTGATCGCGTCTGTTTTGATCATTATATTTCAAGCCAGTGTGACACGGCTCATCCCGCTTTACGCAATTGGGGTTTTCCTTTCCTTTACACTTTCACAAACTGGCATGGCGCGCCGCTGGTGGAAAATAGGCCATTTGAAGGAGGGTGTGGTCATTGTTGAGCCGGGTTCCACGCTGAAATATGAAAGCGGCTGGCAGTATAGAATGGTGATCAACGGTTTTGGCGCCATTTGTACAGCGGTCGTGATGGTTGTTTTTGCAGTCACAAAATTTAGAGAAGGTGCCTGGGTGGTGCTTATCCTAACCCCGGTACTCGTCACTATCTTTTTTTCAATTCATCATCACTATAAGGGACTTGCCAAAAAACTCTCCCTCGATAATTTCGGCGTTATCCCACCTCATACCATCCGCCATCGGGTGATCATGCCAGTCAGCGGCGTGCATCAGGGCACTCTGGCCGCGCTGCGGTATGCGCGCATGTTATCGGATGACATTACAGCTGTGCATGTCACAATCGAACCGGCGGATGCTGAAAAGGTACGTCAAAAGTGGGAAACCTGGGGCGAAGGCGTACGCATCGTGATGTTGGACTCGCCCTACCGCCTCTTCCTTGAACCCATATTGGCCTATATCGCTGACATTGCGAGCCAGCGTCAGCCCGGCGAAACGATCACCATTGTTGTGCCTGAATTTGTTTCAGAAAGCCGTCTGACTGGCGCATTGCACACGAACACCGCGGACCTGCTGCGCAGTCAACTTAAACGCCAGCATGGCATTGTTATCATCAATGTGCCTTATCATGTGCATGATGAAGATGGTGAAGAGTAGGGAATTTTACGTACTTTGCCTGTTGGGGTGGAGAGATTTGCACAGCCCCCTGTAAGGGGCATGGCTGTAGCAAAGTCAGGAAAATCTTAGCGCGAAATACGCGAAATTGGCGAATGGACGCGAAAAAGGAAAAATTCGCGCTCTTTCGCTTTTTTCGCGGCGTTCGCGTTAAAACGACGCCATGAATTCAGAACCACGTCAAGCGACTTTGCAACAACTATAAAGGGGGAACTCTCGCCTACAATAAAAAGACTCCCTCGGGTTGGGAGTCTTACGTACTCTGCCTGTCGGGGTGAGAGGATTTGAACCTCCGACCTCACGGACCCGAACCGTGCGCTCTACCGGTCTGAGCCACACCCCGATAGCGCCTCCCTCGGAAAGGAAAGCCTGCGAATTATACCATTGAGATTTTTTTTGGCAAGCCTATTATGGATTCGTGTGCACGCAAAACATGTCAGGTAATCTGCTCCCTGCGCCGTCCTCGGCGCAGGAATTCCCTCGTCAAACGCCGCCGGAGACGGCGGCTTCAGCGTAAACCGCTGACAACCTTTGCATGCACACTATGGATTCAGTGTGATTTCAATACTATATACATACATATATTTTTGCAATTCCGAGTCAACCACGCTAAGCAGCGGATTGTCCTGTCGGAAGGTGAGACGGGCAAGGGTTGGCTCGGTCACTTTATACGGCAGGGATGTTTCAAAAGACTGCGTGTCAATTCCATCGAAAGTCAGCACCCGCGTGGAGATCGGTGAACCATTTGAAAGAACCAATTCCACAACGACGGGCTGGTCGTTGAAAGGCGAGATGCGCCCCTTGAGGTTGACCTGCCCCGCATAAAAATCAGCTTTTTCCTTCAAGCCTTCCACTATGACCCTCTCATAGATCATATTGCCTGGCGGATTAATTTGAGCCGAACCCACAGAATATAAAAACACAGGCATGGTGTTCAAGGCTTGAATGCGCCCAAAATCATCCTTGCTGCTGACGCGGATGTAGCCCGCCTCCGAAACCGCGCGGATCTCGAATTTCAGGTCAAACCTGCGGAAGATGCCTTTTATATTTCGGGTAACTTTTTCAAGGTCACGGTAAAGGACGCGGCCATCCTCGCCCAGCAAATCCACTTGCACCACTTCGCTTTCGCCGGAGACAAGTTCCATTTGCAAATTGATCGGAGAGATCAAGCTTGAAGCAGGGCCTGGGGTCAAAAAGCGGATTTGCGCAAACTCGGTGAAGCCCGCGGCAAAGGTTGGCGTTGGGCTTGGAATTTCCGTCAACGGAATTGGGAGCTCGGTTGAAGTTGGTATTTCAGTGGAAGGCACAGTTAACGTCAACGCATCGGCTGTGGCGAAGGCGGCCTGGCCGGTGAGGGCAACCACTGTCGGGAGGTAATCAGGCGGGAGCGCCGTCGGCGTGGATTCTATGCTTTGCGAGCAGGCAGATAAAAGCGTAAGAAAAGAGGCGAGGATGAATATCTTTTTCTTCATGTGGGATGGGATTCGAATCAATCATCCCGCAAGCTGGTTGCAAAAATAAATAAACCAAGCCTGCGGGACAGTTTTTTTTACAGCCCGTAAATGCCGCTGTATTTCTTTGTCAGATAACGAACATAGGCGGCGGAGTCAATTCTTTCGCCAGTGGCCTTTTGCACAAGGTCCTGCGGATCATACTTGTGGCCGTGGACATGAATCTTTTCACGCAGCCAGCCGAGAAGCGAATCGAACTTGCCTTTGCGAATCTGCTCCTCCAGGTCGGGGATATCTTTGTTGATAGCCTCCCACAACTGAGCCGAGACGATGTTGCCCAGCGCATACGTGGAGAAGTACCCGATCATGCCGCCCGACCAATGCACATCTTGCAAAACGCCTTTCGCATTATTGGGCGGGACGATGCCAAGATACTCCTGCATTTTCGCATTCCAGATTTCGGGCAGGTCTTTGACGGCGATACTGCCATCCACCATGCCGATCTCGATTTCGAGGCGCAGCATGATGTGCAGGTTGTAGGTGGCCTCATCTGCATTCACGCGGATGAAGGAAGGCTCAACTTTGTTGATGCCCTTGTAAAACGATTTCGCGGTGACGCCGTCCAACTGCGAGGGGAAAGCCTTTTTCAATTCAGGGAAGAAATGCTCGCAAAACGGAAGCGAGCGCCCGACAAGGTTTTCCCACATGCGCGATTGCGACTCATGCACTGCAAGCGATGTGCCGTTTGCAAGCGGGGTGCGTTCGTACGAGGGATTGATACCCTGCTCGTACATCGCATGTCCTGATTCGTGCATGGCGCTGAAAATGGTGGCAAGCGGACTGCCTTCTTCAAAGCGATTCGTAATGCGAACATCATTTACGCTGAACGATGTTTCAAAAGGATGCGGGGCCTTGTCCTGCCTGCCGCGCGAAAAGTCATAACCGAATTCGGCAATGATCTTTTCGCTAAAATCCCACAACTTCTTTTCGTTATATTTTTTGTGCAGGAAATCATCCTTCACCTGTTTGGCAGAAGCAATCGCCTTGATCAATTCCACCTGCTTCGGGCGCAGGTTGCCAAAAATCTCGCGCACTTCGGCGGTCTTCATGCCTGGCTCGAAATCATCCAGCAAAATATCGTAGGGATGATCGGCAGGTGGGAAGAAGGAAACGTATTTCTTTACCAGTTCCACAACTTTTTCAAGATGCGGCTGAAAGATGGAAAAATCCGATTTCGATTTTGCTTCGACCCACGCTTCAAAAGCCTTCGACGCAACGATGGCCTGCTCCGCAACAAATGACGGCGGCACAAGTTTGGCCTTCTCGTAATTGCGCGAGGCCACGCGGATCATCGCGCCCTCATCGGTCTCTGCGTCGCTGTACTCTTTCTTCAAATCTTCCAACAGCCTGCCGACTTCATCCGACGTGAATTTTTCCTGAACGATCTTGCCGAGGGTGGCGAGTTGCTGCCCGCGCGCTTCGCTTCCGCCAGGCGGCATGTTCACCTGCTCGTCCCAACCCAACACACTTGCGGCATGGTTCAAATCGGAAACTTCGCCAAGGATTTGCTTTAGCTGATTCAACTTTTCAGACATGGAAACCTCCAGGGGGATTATGAATGGTGCCACACGACAAAACGCCTCCCGCCTAACGGATGCCTGTTTCTGTTTTCTTCAGCATTTTTTCCGCTTTGGCAATCAGCGTCTTACGGCATGATTGTATCGTAACGGGAGTTTCTTTGCACCCCTCTTGTGAATGGAAAATCTTATTAATTCACCTTACGCAAAATTCTTACGACCCCGAGAGGCGCCATTGCCTGTACCATCCATGTCATCCCTTCGGGATTGAACTGCGTGAGGCGAGTTCCTAATCGACCACAAATGTAGGACGCGGTGTATGAACCATGCAATACAGAGTATCTCCTCTCTGACCATGTCTCGACAAGCGCGACAACCACCTCGGCAGTTGTCCCCCGCCCCAGCGCGGGTAACGCAAACCGTTAGGCAACCCTCTCCAAAACAGTGTCAGTTTTATGCTACACTTGCTTTAGGAAATCCACAATGACTATTCAGAGTAGCGTTCAAATCGGAAATGTTATTCGCAATGCCGTTGTATTCAATGTCAAAAATTGGCTAGGTGGCACGATGAATTCTGATTCTTTAATCCAGTCTGTTCAAGATTTTTTCGCTGTTTTAGAGCAGCGCAAGATTGATTATGTTCTCGTCGGGGGAATTGCAATTCTTCATTATGTTGAGGGGCGAAACACCCAAGATTTAGACTTACTCATGGCTGTATCATCATTGGAAAAGTTGCCTGAACTCAAAGTTTCAGATCAAGATTCAAACTTTGTACGAGCCAATTACAACGAATTGCAAATTGATGTTTTGCTTACTCAAAATCCACTTTTCAAGAAAGTCCACAAAGAATATTCAAAGGTACAAAGATTTCTTGATCGCGACATCCCGCTCGCTACGGTGGAAGGTTTGTTATTGCTAAAACTGTATGCTCTGCCTTCTTTATATCGGCAGGGTAATTTTGCTAGAGTCGGTATTTACGAAAACGATATCGCAACCTTGCTCCACTATTATCAGACTGACATGCCTTCATTATTAAGCGAGTTATCCAAATATGTGAACGAGAATGATTTTGCAGAAATTAAGGGTGTTGTCTCAGATATTCAAAATCGTATCAAGCGTTTCAAAAACGAGTCTCGCTAAGCTGGCAGGTGGCTAACAAAGCATGCACCTGATGCTGGGGAGTCTGCGCAAATCTCAAGCAGTTTTCCACGCCTTATCATTTTTCTGGCTGGACGGCTTCGCCGTCCCCGCCCCAGCGCAGGTAACGCAAACCGTTGGCACGCCCCTTGCAAAACGAAAGTTGCAATAAAAATCGAAGTTGAAACGAGTAAAATTAGCGGTGGAAAAAAGGAGTAAAAATGACTCTCCAACAAATTACTATCGAAATTCCAGAAAAGGTA
>CAKKRM010000209.1 GCA_919902735.1 Anaerolineales bacterium
TTCGGCAAGTCCCTTTACCAGCGACATGATCCTCCGAAACTTTAGACCACACCCGCCGGTTATAAAAGGCTTGTAATTCAACATGGTTTATTGTATAGTGTTTTCAACAAGCGCATATGAATATGGATGTGGAGATACCAGATGCAGTTTTTCAATATTCGGACAAATAAAAAATAGAAATGTTTCCCGGTCAAGACAACACAAGAAGTCGATTGATCTTGTGATGATCATGTTGTTTTTGCAATTCGGTTACGACCCGTGATTAAGGAGTAATTATGCCCGATTCAACGAGTGAAATCATCAGAACACTAATTACCACCGTCATCACAACAGCAGGGGGCATGATAAGTGCGTACCTGATTAACAAGAGAAGAAGTGATAAACAAACCAATCGTTCAATTGGCATAGGCGCTTTTGCCGGGGTTGCAATTGGAATAATCGTGGGGATTACCCTGGCAATCTTTTGGCCCACTGGTGATCCATGCCTGAAGGCAAGGATTTCTGCGCCAACCGGTACAAAGGAGAAAGCGCACGCGGCGACTTTTCAAGTTAATAATGAGATTCCCGTTTCGTGGACGCCGCCAAGCGGAGAGCGTTGTGTGATGACGGTACAATCATATCAAGAGGGAAATCCAGTTCCAGTGAGAGAGTATAAAAATGTCGTCTCGGGGACAATCCTCGATATCGGCGATGCCGGCTCCGGCGAAACAGAAATAAAAATTTGGGTGGAGGGATATAACACTCCCGTTGACGAGGGTCTATGGGTCTGGATAAAGTAAAGAGGCAGCGATGATAAACCGACGTGATTTTCTCAAATTTGGCGGCGCACTGCTGGCCGGAGGACTTGCAGCAACGAAAATCAATCTTGCACAAGCCCGGGAAGCAGAAAGCCCTTCATTAATTCAGGGAACGAATCTGAATGGATGGATTGTCAAAAGGGGAGACGCGGAATATCCGGAAGGGGGTGTAAATGACAATGATATCAAAACCATTCACCAGGCGGGATACAGTGAGGTGAGGGCGAATGTATTGAAACGCGTTATCATGGCGCACAACATAACATATAAAAAAGTGATAAATCCGGCATTATTAAATTACTTTCATACTTGCAGTGTTTTATTTCGACTCCCCTATTTACCCGAGCAAAACATAAGCTCAACCCTCAATGGGCAGACGGTGGAATGTGGCATCTTTATCTGGGACGGCGCGGCCACACGGCGCGACTATGGAATGGCATTTCAATGGCTGGTTAACCCATGGGGCGATCAGGAAGACCCGCAGGGTACCTTGCGGGTCTGGGACGGTAATCGATGGGTTCATATGGGTCAGAAAACTGTTGACACGAAATGGCATACCGCAAAAATGGCTGTGGATTTCACACGAAAAACCACACGGCTGATCATTGATAATAAATATTACCCCTCCCAATATTCCATCACAACCAAACCATCCGCGTGGGGATCCACCGTTGATGCCCGATTCCAACTTGAAGCAGTAAGCATCGACCCACAGCCGGACGATATCATCCAGGCAATGCACAGGGTTCAGTATAAGAATTGGAAGTGGCTTTGGGCAGCCGCGTGAACTTAGTTTCTATATTACTTCTGCCTGATAACCCTTTTTTCTCACTGCTGCCACGATCTGATCTTCGTTCAATTTGGTTTCATCATATTCAATAACCATTTCCAGCCTGTGATAGCTGGCGTTGATCTCTTTGACGCCATCCAACGAATCTTCGAGGGATTCGAGTTTCATGGCGCAGTTGGAGCAGGTCATATCGGGGATTTTGAAGGTTTTTTTGAGCATGGGAAGTTCCTTTTGGACGATGGACAACAGACCACAGACGACTGACCGTAGTCCATGGTCTATCGTCTGTGGCCATTTTATTCAAAAACGATCTGCCCGGTATACATGCCCATGGAGCAGGTAAAGAAGAGCGTGGAGCCTGCTTTTTGAGCAGGGATGTTCACTTGAACACTGCCAGTATCGGGGAGCAGTTCATAATAATTCAAGGCAGGGATGACAAAGTCTCTTGCGCAGGAGTAGGTTTGGTTGGTGACGAGGTTCAGGGTAAAGTCTTTGCCTGCGGGGGCTTTGAGGGTTGTTGGAAAATATCCGCTGTTTTGGACCTGGAGAGTGATGGCGCCGTCCGCGGAGGGTTGGGAGGAATCTGCCTGGGCGGAGGCAATGCGTTCGGAGGGAAACAGGTTTCGGGTTAAGTTTTGAAGCGAGAGCGGGGAGCCCATCAAGTTGAGTCCGCCGTCGAGAGTCACAAATCCCAAAATCAGAACCAGCACGGCGACGAATCGCATGAAGAATTTTTCAAGCCGTGAGCCGAGTTCGGTTGTCAAATAGGCGATGATGAAAAAGACGGGGCTGGTGCCGAGGGTGAATGCGAACATGAGGGCCGCGCCCATGGCGATGCTGCCTGTGCCGAGGGCGGTTGCCATCATGGCTTGTGTGACGCCGCAGGGAATGAAGACGGTGAGCAAGCCGAGGAAAATCGGCGTAGCGGTGTCTGTCCCTTTGGCCGTGCGGCGGATGTAGCGCGTGATGAATTTTGGCGGCTCGATGGAGAAGTAACGAAAGATGGGATGAACATTGAACATGCGCAGTGCATTGCCAATCATGAAGATGCCGATGGCGATCATGAGGAAGGCGCGGGTGAACGGGCTGAGGGTGAGATAAGAACCCAGCCAGCCAAGCAATGCGCCAAGTAAAGTGTAGGCGGCCAATTTCGCCAGTAGAAAAAGCGCAATAGGCAAAGCGGAGTTGGAACGTGGGGTTGTTTTTACTTTTTTATTTTTTGCGGCGTGTTCGACATAATCCTGCTCGATCTGATGAGCGAGGGAACTTGCAAGCAAACCGCCCTGCACGGCAAGGCAGCTTAATCCGCCTGTGGTTATGCCAGTCACAAATGCGACGAGAAGCTGGCTCATTGTGCCTGCATCTGCGGCGATGGTGATCGAATTCGAATTGGGTTGAAATGCGATCATTGCAACGGCAATGGCAACGAACACAACGCCGAGCATGACGATTACAACGGGGTCAATGGGTTTGTTTTTTTGTTTCGGCATTTGACTCCAAAGAGAGTAGACAGGTAAACAAGAACATAAGTAGACAGGTGTTTACCTGTCTACTTCGACAATGTCACATTTCAAACCCTTTCACCACAAAGTCCACAAAGGGTTACAAAGGAGAACAACATGCTAAAAGCAAAGGTTTCCTTCGTGCCCTTTGTGGTTAAGAACTTTGGTTTCAGCCTTAATGTGACATTGTCAAACTACTTGCTTTTATATTTTCTGCCCGCGCAAGCGCAGGCTGTTGCTCACCACAAAGACACTGCTGAACGCCATTGCGCCAGCGGCAAGCATGGGGTTCAAATATCCAAGCATGGCGGCAGGGATCAGGATCACGTTGTAGATAAACGCCCAGAATAAATTTTGTTTGATGGTCGTGAGAGTCTTGCGCGAGAGCATAATTGCGCGCGCAACACCGCGCAGGTCGCCGCTCATCAAGGTCACGGGCGCGGCAGCCATCGCCACATCCGTTCCTGTTCCAATTGCGAGACCCACATCGGCTTGCGCGAGAGCAGGCGCATCGTTGACGCCATCGCCGACCATGGCAACCACGGACGATTGACCATTGACCGCAGACCGTGGACTGTTGTCCGTCGTCTGTTGTCCGCCGTCCTGCAACTTCTTTACTTCATTTGCCTTCCCCTCTGGCAACACCTCGGCCAACACCGCATCCACGCCAACTTGTTTGGCAATGGCATCGGCGGTCTTTTGATTATCGCCCGTGATCATGACAACCTTCAACCCCATCTTGTGCATGTCCGCGATCGCATCCTTCGAACTGTCCTTGATCGTATCCGCCACTGCGATAATTCCAGCAGCCTGATTGTCAATTGCAACGAGCATGGCTGTTTTCGCTTCGGATTGAAGACGCGACACTTCAGACTCGAGACTCCCTAACTGGATTCCACGCGCCTCGAACATTCGTTTGTTCCCGACCATGACGCTTCTTCCTTCGACCTCGGCCTGAACGCCATGCCCAGCCTCTGCCTTAAAACCAGTTGGTTCTACTAAAACCAATCCACGGGTGGTTGCCTCCGCCCAAATGGACTCGCCAAGAGGATGTTCTGAGCCTCGTTCAACACTTGCCGCTAATCTCAACAAGTCATCAGTGGTCAGTGACCAGGGATCAGTACCGGTGACTGCGGACTGCTCACTGATAACTGAAAACTGATTACTGACCACTATATCCGTAACCGCAGGCTGGCCCTTCGTGATCGTGCCAGTTTTATCCAGCACAACCACTGAGACCTTCCCCGCGCGTTCCAGAGCTTCACTGTTGCGGAAGAGGATTCCAGCTTCGGCGCCTTTGCCTGTTCCAACCATGATCGCTGTGGGAGTGGCAAGCCCCATGGCGCACGGACAGGCAATCACCAGCACAGCCACCATGTTGATCAACGCGCGCGTGAATTGATCATCCACCTGCGGCGCGAAGAAATACCAGCCTGCAAAGGTCAATGCGGCAATTGCAATCACAATCGGCACGAACACCGCCGAAACCTGATCCGCGATCTTTTGGATGGGGGCCTTGCTGCCCTGCGCATCTTCCACCAGTTTAATGATCTGCGCGAGCGCGGTTTCCTTGCCAACTTTAGTGGCTTCAAATTTCAGCATCCCCAGTTTGTTGAGCGTCGCACCGATGACAGGATCGCCAGGCTTCTTTTCCACGGGCAGGGATTCGCCCGTCAGCATGGATTCGTCGATGGCGCTGCGGCCATCCACCACCACGCCGTCCACGGGAATCTTCTCGCCAGGTTTGACGAGAACCATGTCTCCGACTCGCACATCGTCGATCGAGACTTCAGCCTCTGCCAAGTCACCTGTCCCGTTTTCAGCGGGGCGAATGACGCGGGCTGTTTTGGCGCGAAGGCCCATTAATTTTTTAATCGCCTCTGAAGTACGGCCTTTTGCGCGCGCCTCCAGGAATTTTCCAAGTTTAATCAGTGTGATGATGACCGCCGCCGTCTCGTAATAGACGTGCCCCATCAACAAGCCAAATGTGATCGGCAGGGAATAGAAGAATGCGGCGGATGAACCCATCACAATCAGCACATCCATATTTGCGGATTTGTTTCGCAAAGCCTTGTACGCGCCGACATAATACTGCCAGCCAACGTAAAATTGAACGGGCAAAGCCAAGGCGAGCATCAACCAGCCAAACCAGGGCTGCGCTTCGATCATTCCTTCCATCGCGTTGCCTGTGTAAAAGAAAGCGGGGAGCAAGTTTAAATCTTTTCCCATCGAGAGCAGGAAAAGCGGAACTGTGAAAATCAAGCCAATGATGAGCAGGCGGCGTTGTTCGTTGATCTCATGCTCGCGCGCCATCGCTTCGGCATCTTCCGCTTCGCCGCCGAGTTCCATGGCTTCAAAGCCTGCGGAGGCAACAGCGCGGCGCAGTTCGGCTTGTGTGACAATGGTCGGCACATACTTCACCCGCGCTTTTTCAGTGGTGAAAGTAACCTGCGCTTCCAGCACGCCTTCGAGCTTGGCAAGGGCCTTCTCCAAACGGCGCGCGTCGTTATCATCCGAAAGCCGCTTGATGACCAAATCCGCTTCGCCTGTGGCAACGCCATAGCCTGCGCGGTTGACGCGCGCAATGACATCGGACAGCCCGAGTTTGGCGGCGTCAAATTCCACGGTGGCGCGCTCGGAGGAAAGATTCACCGCCGCGCTTTGCACGCCGTCCATTTTCTTTAAATTACGCTCCACTGTGGCAACACAGTTAGCGCAAGTCATACCAGTGATGGGAAGCGTTAATTGTTTGGTATCAGACATTGAAATCCTCACACAAACAGAACACGCAACACTTAATACCTTTGTTTCGTGTTCCGTACATTTACTACAACGTAATCAAGCCTTCAGCAGGGTAATTGATCTCAGACAGCAAAGCCTTGATGACTGCTTCGTTGGCTGGCGCATCAAAGGTAATTTCAACCTTCTTGGAATCCACTTCCGCCTTCACGGATTGGACGCCCTGCAGCTCGCCCACTTCGCTTTCAATGGTGTGGGTGCAATGTCCGCAGGAAATGGCGGGGACGGTGTATGTTACTGTAGTCATGGTTATTTCTCCTTGGGTTGTTTACAGGTTACAGGTTACAGGTTACAGGTTTAAGGCGCAACTTGCGACCTTAAACCTGTAACCTTAAACCTTGGTAGACATCTCAAAAACTTCGGTAATCTCCTTCAAGACGCGCTCACGTTCCTTTTTGTCATTGCCTTGAATGGCAGTCGTGACACAGGAATTTAGATGCCCCTCTAAAATCTGGGCGCTGACCTTGTTCAACGCGGCTTCAACAGCCTGTATCTGGCGGATCACGTCGATGCAATACGCATCCTCCTCCACCATGCGGATGACGCCGCGCAGGTGGCCTTCAACTGTTTTCAATCTTCGGATCGCATTCTCGTTTTCCATGGGTACCTCTGGCTTCCAGATAAGGCCCGTCTCTTCTTTCTTACCCCCCCCCAGGGGGGTAGGCCTCCCGATAATAACACTCTCGCCAGAAAATCGTCAACCGATAAATGTAATGTGACAAAAGTTACAGAAATTATCCTTTAAAAAAGATATATTGTTATTAAATGTGCTGTTTTTCACAAGGCTTACAGCGCATCCCTGCTTCATGAAACATGAGCAGCGCAAATATAAACCCTTTGAGGAGCATTGAAATAAAATGAAAAAGTTCGTGAAGTTCCTTCCAATAGCTGTATTATTCGCTATATTTATCGCCGCTTGCGGAGCAAAAGCCGCCAGCGACAAGACCTACTCCGAAACCGAGACCCTCGCCGCATTCGAAAAAGGCGCCTGCGGATCCTGCCATGCCATTCCCGGTGTACCAAACGCGGCCGGCGTAATTGCCCCCAGCCTTGCAGATGTAAGCATGATGGCTAAAGATCACTTCAATAGCGGCTCATACAGCGGCAAAGCAGCCACCTCCGAAGATTACATCCGCGAATCCATTCTCGACCCCAATTTGTTCGTCGCGCCTGAATGCCCCACCGGCGCATGTGCGCCCAACGTAATGCCTGCCGCATTGAAAGACACCTTGACCACCGACGAGGTCAACGCCATGGTCAACTATCTCAATGGATTACCCGCTGGCGCATACGGCGAATCCTCCGCAGCCGTCGTTCCTCAGGAACCCACCACCGGCGTGGATGTTGTCCGCGACCCAACCGACCTGCCCGCGCCTCTCGCAGTGCGCGAACCAACCACCGTGGTTGTCAACCTTGAAGCCATCGAAGTCGAAGGCCAGCTCGCAGACGGAACCACCTTCACCTACTGGACCTTCAACGGCGCAGTTCCCGGCCCCTTCGTCCGCGTGCGCATCGGCGACACCATCGAAGTCCACATGAAGAACAGCACCTCCAGCGCCATGAATCACTCCGTTGACTTCCACGCAGTTACAGGTCCCGGCGGCGGCGCAGCAATGACCCAGACCGAACCCGGCCAGGAAACCATGTTCACCGCAAAAGCCATCAACGTCGGTCTCTTCGTCTACCACTGCGCCACCCCGATGGTCGCCAACCATATCTCCAACGGAATGTATGGTCTCATCCTTGTTGAGCCTGAAGGCGGCCTGCCCCCCGTTGACCGCGAATTCTACGTCATGCAAGGCGACATCTACACCACCGGCGCGTTCGGGGATAAAGGCAAGCAAACCACCGACGTAACCAAACTGCTCAACGAAGACCCCGAATACATCGTCTTCAACGGCGCAGTCGGCGCGCTCACCGACCAGAAACCGCTCAAAGCCAATGTCGGCGAAACCGTACGCATCTTCTTCGGCGTCGGCGGCCCCAACCTCACCTCCTCCTTCCACGTCATCGGCGAAATCTTCGACCGCGTGTACGATCAAGCCTCCCTCACCGCCCCACCCCTCACCGACGTGCAAACCACCCTCGTCCCGCCCGGCGGCGCAACCGTAGTCGAGTTCCATCTCGAAGTCCCCGGCCGCTACATCCTCGTAGACCATGCCCTCTCACGTTTGCAACGCGGCCTCGCAGGCTTCATGCTCGTCGAAGGCGCTGAAAACCTCGAAATCTTCAGCGGCACACCCGGCCCAGGTAGCGGGCACTAAAAACAAGCGACTGTCACAATATAAAGCCCCGTCAAGTTGACGGGGCTTTTCCATTATAATTTTAGGATGAAAAAACACCCGCCTCTTTTCTTAACCGTCAGCCTGATTCTGTTTCTATCGGCATCCTGCTCCCCCAAAACGACTCCCGACCCAAACGAACAGATCCGCCAATCCGTCGCAGCGACATTGGCCGCAATCCCAACTGCCACACCCATTCCCCCAGCCACACCTTATCCATCACCCACACCCTTTAATCTCGCGGGCTTGTTTTGTGAATATTCCTTCTGCATCGGCCATCCTATTGACATGGCCTTCTTCGACGTCAGCGCGCAGCAAAACCCAGCCGCCCCCAGCACTTTTAGCCAGGGACTGCTCGCCGCATTCAACGGCAACCTCTTCATCCAAGTCATGTGGCAGACCGCCCCCGGCACAGCCGACCCGAAATTCCTGCTCGATACCATCATCGACGACGCCATCGATGTTATTGATGGAAACATGGATGTAATGCTCATCCGCGACATGAACGTGATGTACACGAAGATCACATCCACCGCCACCCCCCTCCTGCCCTTCGGCGGCTCCGCCGCATGGACCTGCGGCGACCGCGTCTTCGCCTGGAAGGTTTACACCCCACAAGTAGAAAACGCCCGCCCGCTCTTTGAAGAAGCGCTGGCAAGATTCACCTGCGGCTAATAATTTATTTATATCCAGTGGGATTTGACTTATGCCACTCCCACGCGCTGGAGAGGATTTCGCGCATATTCGTGCGAGACGGCTTCCAACCGAGTTCGCTGATAATTTTATTCGGTGATGCAACCAGACGAGCCGGGTCCCCCGGCCGGCGCGGAGACTCAACTACAGGGATGGCATGGCCTGTCACCTTGCGGGCTGTCTCGATCACTTCCCGCACCGAGAAACCATTGCCGCTGCCCACGTTAAATATCATCTTGTCACGTGTATCCAGCGCGCCCAAAGCCAGGATGTGCGCAGAAACCAAATCCGCAATGTGGATGTAGTCGCGAATGCATGTGCCATCTGGTGTAGGGTAGTCCGTGCCGTAAATGGTTGCAGACTCAGCCTGCCCCAGCGCGATCTGCAACACACGCGGAATGAGATGCGACTCAGGCTGGTGCGCTTCGCCTCGTCCGGGCAATGCTCCGCAGGCATTGAAATAACGCAGCGCCGCAAAATGCAAGCCGTAAATACTGCGATACCATTCGAGAGCCTGCTCGGTCATCAACTTGGTATGGCCGTAAACATTGGTTGGCCCAAGGGGAGATTCTTCCGTCAGCGGCTCTTCGCTCGATTGATACACCGCCGCAGTGGATGAAAAGACGAGCTTTCTCACACCTGCCTGTACTGCAAGCTCCATCAATTGCAGAGAATTGGTAAAGTTGTTGCGAAAAAAATTACCGGGGTCTTTCATGCTTTCACCCGCTTCGATGAACGCGGCGAAATGCATGATCGCATCAAATTTTGTTGAAGTTAAGGCTTCCGCAAGTGCGTGGCTGTCATCCAGCGAAGCGTGGATGAATCTTGTTCCCTCAGGCACTGCGGCGCGATGCCCGGTGACCAGCGAATCAAAGACGGTAACGGAATGCCCGGCTTGTATCAACGCCTCGGCAGTAGCCGAGCCGATATACCCCGCCCCGCCTGTAACAAAGATGTTCATTTATGCTCCTGAATAATAAGTCTGTTCTAAAATTATATCTTATTGCTCCGCCGGTTCCTCCTGCCATGCCTGCGCATACCAGCGGAGATATTCCTCCACGTGCATACCCCAATAGTCCTCTGCGTGAAAGCCGCTATAAAAGTGGTATTCATGAATGTAATTATTGCGGGTCAGCATTTCTTCGAACAGCAGGATGCTTGGCAGTTCACGGTCTGCATCGCCCACATCCAGCCACAATTGCGGGCGGGACTCTTCGGGAATTTCTTTGATTATTTTTTCCACGTACGGCGCGTTATTCTTGAAGACTGCCGGGGAATGTAAGCCAAGCGCGCCAAATAATTCAGGATGCTCAAAACCCAGTTTCACCGTCCAGCCGCCGCCGCGTGATAGGCCGCCGAGGGAACGATGTTCGCGGTCCGCGAGGGTGCGGTAGTTTTCGTCCATATACGGGATGATATCCAAAATCAGGCGCTCGCCGAAGCCAGCGCCAGGCTGTGAGTTCCAGTAATGGTCATCGGGAAAAACGATAATAAATGGAGATGCCGCTCCCGAATGAATAAGCCGGTCTGCGATCTGCGGGGCGCCAAGCCTCACCCACTGATCCTGTGTGTATGTTTGTCCGTGCAGCAGGTAAAGAACTGGGTAGCGCAGCGCCGTCATTTCGTTGTAACACGGCGGGGTGTAAACAAGGAATTCCTGCGGCGGGTTGGTATACGAAATGACTTTCTGTTTTATTTTGCCGGCCTGTCTGAGGCAGGCCGCCGGCCTGGGGGTAAATGTGGGGGGAATGGGGCTGGGGGTGAAAGTGACTGTGGCGCTGGGCGGTGGCGGCGTCACTGTTTGGGCGGGGACTCTTTCATTTGGTGTGGAGCAGGCTGAAAGTCCGAAAAGAAGCGTGGGCGCTGCAATCAGCAAAATGGCTTGACGGGTATTCATCCTTCGCATTATACTCGGCAGGTTCATTTGATCGGGGCGTGGCGCAGTCCGGCTAGCGCGCTTGCTTTGGGAGCAAGAGGTCGGAGGTTCGAATCCTCTCGCCCCGACCATCACCACAAAGAGACACGGAGACACGGAGGTAAATTCTCTGTGAACCGTGTCTCAATTGTTTAACTCGTGTGTGTTAAAATTACCAGTGTGAGGAAAAACATGGCAAAAAAGATAGATGGTGTCATCGAAGCAGTACGCTACAAAAATGGACAGATCTCAATGGCGCGGGTTTATGAAAAGCGCGGGGCTACTTTTTCAGACCGGGTTATCGTGGATCGAAAGATTCTTTTGGAACGGCTTCAAAAAGGCCAGCAATATATCACCGGCTCGCGTGAAGACCTGCTTGCCAGCACCTTCACGGTTGGAAAATCTGTATTGCTGGTAAAGAAGAATGACCGTGAATTTCTTGCCACCCACGAAAACGCAAACAACGACGAACTTGAAGGTGTGCCGCTCTTTTAAGTAAATTGCCATGAAAATTATCGACAAGACTTCACTTCAAGATGAAAACGGAAATATCAATGTCATTGCCCGTATTCAGGGGACATTGAAATACGGGCTGAACTGGTATGCCGAGTTGGAAGCCCAAAAAACGGTCATCACCCAATTGGACCGGATACTCGAAAAAAGCTTTGTGCTCATCCGCAACTTTACCCTGCCAAACAGCGAGATTGTGATTCCGCTCATTTTGGTTGGTTCTGGCAGTGTTTCTGTCATCTTCGTAACGCAGGCAAAGGGTCACTTTGAAGCAAGGGGAGACCAGTGGAATACGGTCATGAGCAACGGCCTTTCAGTACCTGCCAGAAGAAACCTGGTTGACCTGATCTCAAAACTAACGCGCGCATTTCAAAAATATCTGGAAAACCAAAAGATTAACCTGCAAGCGCCGGTGGAAGCCGTGCTGATCGCAAGCGACCCCGGCGCGGAGATCGAATCCCTGCGCCCGGCTGTGCGCGTGCTTCGCAGCGATGCGATCAAACAATTTGCTGGCTCCCTTTTACAGGCGCGCCCAATCCTGCGCACAGACTCCATATACGCGTTTGCCGACCGCATCATCACCCCCCTCACCCCGGAAGAACTATTGATAACCCCGCAAACCGATGTGGGTGGAACAGCCGAAAAACCCGTTTCACGCGCACAGGCTATTTTTAACGCATCCGACCCGAATGATTTTGGGTTCGCATTTGACGATGGCAGCGAACCCGAAAATTCAGCATCGCCAAACCTACACGAGACCAACCCAGCCCGCCCGCTCCCACGCCGCAAAACCGCACCCCCAAAAAAGAAAACCCTGAGCATGACCACTACCCAATTGGCCCTGCTGATTGGCATGTTTATCATCGAATGCTGCATCGTCATTGGGGTTGGCATTTTCTATCTATCAAATCTATAACCTGCATTGAAAAATCCATTCCTGTCCATCGTCATACCGGCTCACAACGAAGAGAGCCGCCTGCCTCGCACGCTGGGGCAAGTTTTTGATTTCCTGAAAAAACAGCCCATTTCCTTCGAGATCGTCATCGTCGAAAACGGCAGTTCAGACCGCACCCTCCAACTGGCGCGCGAATTCGCTTTACAAAACCCCAATGTAACCGTCCACCAGGAAGAGCGGCGCGGCAAAGGCAATGCTGTGCGGCATGGCATGTTGCAAGCCCGCGGCGAATATCGTTTCATTTGCGATGCCGACCTCTCCATGCCCATTGAAGAAATTCAAAAATTCATCCCCCCCGCCCTTGCCGATTTCGATATCGCCATCGGTTCGCGGGAAGCGCCCGGCGCCATTCGCTACAACGAACCTTCCTATCGTCATTTGGGCGGGCGCGCCATCAACTTCGCGATTCGCTTGTTGATCCTGCCGGGCTTAAACGATACCCAATGCGGCTTCAAATGTTTTAGCGCAAAAGCCGCAGAGAAAGTTTTTCGCCAGCAAACCCTTTTAGGCTGGTCATTCGACATCGAAAATCTTTACATTGCCCGCCGAAAAAAATTAAGAATCAAGGAAATCCCCATCCAATGGCATTACGACCCGGACAGCAAAGTCAACGCCATTCGAGACGCCCTGCAAATGCTCGGCGATATTTTCCGCATCCACCTCAACGCCCGGCGCGGCAAATATGATCTCTCCTGATCTCTCCCACGAACAGGAACTCTGGAACAGCTATCAACATATTGCAGGGATGGATGAAGCCGGACGCGGCGCCCTGGCCGGCCCCGTTTGTGTGGGAGCGGTGATCCTGCCAAACGACAACCCGCTTCTTTCCCAAACCTTGAGCGGGGTGCGCGACTCCAAACAGTTGCCCCCCCGCAAGCGCCTCCGCTTTATCCCCCTCATCAAAGAGAACGCCCTCGCCTGGGGCATTGGCTTCGCCTCCGCAAAAGAGATCGACTCGCTGGGCATTGTCCCCGCCACACGCCTCGCCGCAAGCCGCGCCCTCGAAATGCTCGCCATCTTCCCCAATTATTTGCTGACAGATTTCCGCCTCGAACTCCCCGAACTGGATATTTCACAAACCGCCCTCGTCAAAGGAGACCAGCGCTCATTAAGCATCGCGAGCGCATCCATCCTCGCCAAAACCGCCCGCGACGAGAAAATGACGCAACTGGATGAAACATATCCTGAGTATGGATTTTCACGTCACAAAGGCTATGGCACACGCCTGCACTGCGAGCGCATCCGTCAAATCGGCCACACCCCCATCCATCGAAAAACATTCAAATTGAAAAAGTAGCGCGTGATTTTCGTACCGCAAGATTTATCTTGCATTACTTCTTCAAAAACCCACCGCCCGAAAGTTTGCTTTCCGGCTTGCCGGAACGCCAGGCATAATATCCCAACCCAGCCCCGCCCAGCAGGAACAACGCCCCAAAAATGCCAAGGATCGTAGACCGTCCGCCGCCGCTTTCTTCAGCCGCGCCGGGGTCCACCACCACATCCTGAGATTGGATTCCAAAGCCCACCTCGGCGCGGTCGCCAGCGTTCACATCCAAAGAATGATTCAACTGCATGGTTGGGTTGTAATTATCAGGGATACCCACCGTAATGTTGTAATTCCCTTCCGGGATATCTGTAAAACAAATCCCCTGATACGCCTCCGGGTCGGCAGGGATGATCGTATCCAGAGTGGCGGAATATTTCCCATTGTTCTCGGTCACGCTGACCGCGCCGCCCGCAACAGCAGGTTCCGTCTCTTCGCGCAGCGCGTTGCCGTTAACATCGTCAAACAGCAAAACGCACACTTCGGTCGTGCCAGATAAAGGCGTCGGAGTGACCGTCGGTGTGCCGGGGATGGCAGAAGGCCCGGCAGTGGGCGTCAACGCAACAGAGACAATGCCGATCAGCAATTCCTGTCCTTCGATCAGAGTACAATTCTCATCCAAATTCGAATTCAACTGGCGCAGCTGCTCCTGTGTAATTCCATGAATGGCCGCCACCACAAAACAACTATCCCCAGGCTTCACAATGTAAATGATACGTCCATCCGCGCCAGGCGTAGGTGTGGGAATGACCTGCTTCAGCGGCGAAGCATAAACGGGCAGCCACAATCCCAGCAAAAGCAATCCAACAAGAAAAAGAAAAATAAAAAAACGCTTTGGGTTCATTTGGAAAATTATATCAGATTCAAATTGGTATAAAATAAAGAGAAACAGGAACCTCCATGAACATCTTGATTAAGAACGGCACATTGATCACCGCTTCGGATACTTTCAAGTCAGATATTTTGATCGAGGATGAAAAGATCACCCGCATCGGACTTAATCTGACGGCTGATTCTACTCATTGGGTGGATGCCACCAACAAGCTGATCCTGCCCGGCGGCGTAGACCCGCACGTTCATTTGGATCTGCCCATGTTCGGCACCGTCTCCTCCGACGATCATTACACCGGTCACAAAGCGGCAGCCTTTGGTGGCACAACCACAGCAATGGATTTTGTCGTTCTAGAACCCTCTCCCTCAGGGACATCGTACCCGAAGGGTGGAGGGCAAGGTGAGGGCGACTTTCAGTATTCCGTCGATTTGTGGATGAAGAAAGCTGAAAAAGCCGCCATCGACTATTCCTTCCACATGAACCTCACCCAATTCAATGACAGCATCGCCAAAGAGATTCCATCCTTGATGAAAATGGGGATTCAAACCCTCAAAGTCTTCACCGCCTACAATGGGCGTCTCCGCATCGATGATGGCAGTATTTTCAAAGCCATGCGAATTGCCAAAGACAACGGAATGCTCGTCATGGCGCATTGTGAAAACGGAGATATCATCGAAACCCTGGTTGCCGAAGCGCTGGCGGCCGGGCGCACAACTCCCGAATGGCATGCGTGGACCAGGCCCGGCTGGGGCGCAGTAGATGCCACTTTACGAGTGGCAGGCATGGCCGCAGAAACCGAAGCGTCGGTCTACATCGTCCACATGAACATGGGCGGCGAAGTGGATATGCTCCAGTATGCCCGCGAACGCGGCGTCAAAGTGATGGGCGAAACCTGCCCGCAATATCTATTTTTTACAATTGATAATTTACGTCAGCCTGATGGCGCCAAGTGGATTTGCTCCCCGCCCATGCGGACGAAACAAGATAACGCAAGATTATGGGAAGGACTCACGAACGGCATTTTGCAAACCATCGGCACGGATCATTGCCCGTTTTATTTTGACGGTGCAAAACCCATGATGTATGAAGGGAAAGAAATTGCGATTGCAGGCAAGGAACTTGGCAGGGACGATTTCACAAAAATCCCCAACGGCCTGCCGGGCATTCAAGACCGCCTGCCTGTTTTGTGGACGCAAGGTGTGTGCTCAGGAAGAATCACCGCGAATCAATTTGTGGAATATATGTCCACGAACCCCGCGAAGATCTTTGGCCTGTACCCGCGCAAGGGAGCATTGCTCGAAGGCTCAGATGCCGATATTGTCATTTGGGATCCTGAGAAAAAAATAAAATACGGCGTCGCCCACTCCCACCAGCGCACCGACTACAACCTGTACGAAGGCTGGGAGTTGACAGGCTATCCCGAAAAAGTTTTCCTGCGCGGCAAACTGATCGTGGACGGTGAACAGTGGCTCGGAAAAAGCGGCGATGGAAAATTTTTGAAACGCGGCGAAGGTGAAGTTTTATAGCCCGCTTTAGCGGGCTTTGTATGAGTAGCGCGGCGGTTCATCGCCGTGCGGGAAGTGGAGACGCGAGAAATCATGCCATCAAAAAAACCAATCATCCACTGCGACGCACTTGTCGTCCATTGTATGGACTACCGCCTGCAGAAATTTATCCAACCGTGGATCACCGTCCGCTTTGGGTATGACAACTTCGACATCGTCTCACTGGCAGGTGGCGTGCATGATTACGAAATGGTCTTGAAATACGTTCAACTCGCGGTGCAAATCCACACCATCGAAACCGTCTGCCTCATCAATCACGAAGATTGCCGCGCCTATGGACGCGAGGGGAACTACAAACGTCATAAGCATGATTTGAAGGACGCGCAAACCAAGATCAAAGCCCTGTTCCACAAATTAAAAGTTGAAACGTACTATCTTCATCTGGACGGAACGTTCGAATCCATTTCATAAAAAGGAAACATCATGACCCACAAATGTGAAGCCATCATCGTCCACTGCATGGATTTTCGCCTGCAATCCTTCATCAACCAATGGCTCGAAGCCAACCTCGGCAAAACCAGCTACGACCGCGCCGTGATGGCAGGCGGCGTCTACGATGTGTACGATGTCATCCGCCAGGTGGATATTTCCGCCCGCCTGCATGGCATTTCCAAAGTCATCCTCATCAACCACGAAGACTGCGGCATGTATGGCCCCGGCGGAACCGAGGAACACCACGAAGAAGATTTAGTCGAAGCCGAAGACAAAATCCGCCGCATCTTCCCCCATCTTGAAGTGGATACCTATTATTTGAATCTGGATGGAACCTTCGAGCAGAAGTCATAAACAATCCCGTAGGGATGACATGATTTACACAATCCATAACACCCCTTCGGGGTTGAAACAAAACTTCGCGTCTTTGCGGCTTGGCGTTAAAATTTTCGGCAGGGAGTTCTTCCGTGCGTAAGGTGAAGGACTTAACGGATGTTACGCACTTTTACCAAAAAGTGATGTCGTTGCGAGCCGCGCACTTGGTTTTAGCGGCGAAGCAATCTCTGAGACGGCTGGGAGATTGCTTCGGACAAAAAACAAGAACGTCCTCGCAACGACATACCCTTACTGCGTAAGGTGAATGACTTAATATTCCCTATGATAAAATCCCCGCACTAAACAAAGGACGCTTGGGGGAGCATGTATGCCGGGCGATTGCCTCGGCGCCGAGCCTTTGAAAAAATATTATTTTTCGGAGAACAACTTATGCCTCGAAGAAATCTCGCCCGTCTCTACAAAGACGAGTTCTCAAACTATTCACTTGCCAAATTTCAACAAGACCTGCTTGCAGGGTTAACCGTTGCGGCAGTTGCGCTTCCGCTGGCGTTGGCGTTCGGCGTTGCATCGGGCGCAAGCGCGGCGGCGGGGTTGGTCACTGCCATTCTCGCGGGCATCATCATGGGTTTGCTTGGCGGCGCGCCCTATCAGATCAGCGGGCCAACGGGCGCAATGTCTGCCGTGCTGATCGTGCTCGTTACGCGTTATGGGTTGGAAGGGATTTGGATTGCGGGTTTACTTTCAGGCGCGATCCTGCTTGCAATTGGCATCCTGCGGCTCGGACGTTTCATCGCCTTCATTCCTGCACCCGTCATCAGCGGCTTCACATCGGGCATTGCGCTCATTATCTTCATCGGTCAAATTGACAATCTGCTCGGCATTAAAACTCCTGCCGCTGAAACCGCCGCTCAAAAATTCATCGGATATTTTCAGGGCGGATTCGTCCCCAATCTCCAATCTCTACTTCTCGGATTAGTTGTGATTGGAACCATGCTGTTCATGCCGAAAAAATGGAACGCGCGATTCCCCGCCTCGCTTCTCGGCATCATCCTCGCCACGCTTCTTAACGCCGCCTTGAGCTGGTCGGCCCCAATGATCGGATCCATCCCCCAGACTTTGATTCTCCAATCTCGCCTCAGCCTCTCGCACATCCCCTGGACAAATCTCAGCGATTTCATTGCCCCCACGCTCACCATCACCGCCCTCGGCGCAGTGGAGTCATTGCTCTGCGGCGCGGTTGGCTCGAACATGACGGGCGTGCGTCTGCAAGCGAATCAGGAACTCATTGCGCAGGGTGTTGGCAACATGATCATCCCGTTCTTCGGCGGAGTCCCTGCCACAGCGGCGATTGCGCGCTCCAGCGTGGGCATCAAATCAGGCGGGCAGACTCGCATGGTCAGCGTTATTCATGCCGTTGGATTATTGCTCTCCATGTTTTTGCTCACCCCGTTCATGGAACGCATCCCGCTCGCGGCCCTGGCTGGCGTGTTGATGGTCACCGCCGTCCGCATGAATGAATGGGACGCGATCAAATTCATCTTCGGCAAACGCTTCAAGACGGATATGATCGCCTTCACCATCACCATGCTGGCAACCATCGTGCTCGATCTGACGCAGGCCATCCTGATCGGTTCGCTCCTCGCAGGCGCGGTCTTCCTCAACAAAATCGCCAGCATTGACATCGCCGTGCAGGATGTGGACATCAAACGATTGAGACAAAAAGGGATCGAAACCGAGGGAAAGTGCAAACACGTGCGCGTGGCATTTCTAACTGGCCCGCTCTTCTTTGCGGCAACGGGTCAATTCAACGAAGCCTTTGCCGACCTGAAAGAAACGCACGCGCTCATCCTCTCGATGCGTGGGGTGTCATTGATCGACACAGCGGGCATCGAAGCCATTCACCGCCTGCATGAGCGGCTCCACAAACAGGGCGGCACACTTATGTTCGCGGGCGTGCATGAGAATGCAAAGCAAATGATGGAGCGCGGCGGGCTGGTGGAAACCATCAGCGAGAAAAATTTCTTTTGGTCCAGCGACCAGGCCATCGTCGAAGCAGAGAGGCGCGGCTGCAAGTTCTGTCGGAAGATTGAGAAATTCAAAAGTTAGGCTTCTGCTCTGACAATTCCCTCACCCTCGGAAAATCCCTGTAATACCCGCGATACCTTTCAGGCAGCATCGCAGCAATTCGGCACATGATCTCATCTGTGGCCTGACGCATGGCTTCTTCGCGCCCTTTCCCCCTGGGGATTTCGATATAAAACGGTTCGCCTGCCACCGCCCTTATTTTCGAGCGGCGAAATCTTTTTAAGTTGGCAATCACGCCGCGGTCTTCGGTGCCTGTTAATGCAACGGGCAAAACCGGGTAGCCGCTTTTGCTGGCAAGGAATGCCGCGCCCATCTTTCCTTCCTGCAAGGCTTCGGTCTTCGAGCGTGTGCCTTCAGGGGCAATGACCATTAAGCCGCCTTTTTGCATGCGCGCCAAAATTTCGCGCAATGCGGCAAAGTCCGCTTCGAATCGGTTAAGCCAGATCGCGTCCACGGCGCGGCCAATGGCGCCGAAGAAGGGATGATCCCTGTATTTTTCAGCCACCGCCATGATGATATCTTCCCGGTCGAATGCGCAAAGCAGGACGGCGGTATCCAAACGCCCCAAATGATTCGCGGCAAGCAGCACATTGCCGGCGGGCAATTTTTCCATGCCAACGATTTCCACGTCGGCGATCAGGTTCATGATAAATCGAACAATGGTTCTCACGGTTTTATATTTCATGGATTCTATTGGGGTTCCTTCGATAATTCTATCAAGCGCGGATGCTCCGCATAAAATCCGCGATACTTTTCGGGCAGCATTACTGCAATGCGGCACATGATTTCATCCGTATATTCCTGAAGTTTTTCATCGCGATTCTGTTTTGGGAACGGCGGCAGGGTAAAAGCTTTGCCTGCCATCAGGCGGACAGGCGTGCGCTTAAATTTTTTGAGATTGCCTTTTACGAGCCTATCCTCCGTGCCAACGATGGCAACCGGCACGATAGGCCATTGCATTTTGGAGGCGAGGTACGCCACGCCAGGTTTGCCCTGCGCCATCTTTTCATCGCGGGCGCGCGTGCCTTCAGGGGCAATGATAAGGTTTTGCCCATCTTCCATTCTCTTGATCATTTCACGCATGGCTTTGAGATCGGGGTTGAAACGGTCAACAAAAATAGCATTGAGATGTTTGCCCAGCCATTTGAGTATTGGGTTTTCCTCCCACTTTTCAGCGACGGGAATAAATATGTTCAAGTCGTTAAGCGCATAAAAGGCCATGGGCGCATCGAGAAAACCCAGGTGATTCACCGCAATAACAAACCCGCCTTTTTCAGGCAGGTTTTCGTAACCGATGGCCTCTACTTTCACAAAGAGTTTTAGGACGGCATGGATAAGCCAGCGCAGGAATTTTTTCATGCATTAATTTTACACGGTTTTACATCCCTGCCAAATGGTTTTAGTTACTCACCTCATGGCTGTAGCAAAGTCAGGAAAATCTTAGCGCGAAATACGCGAAATTGGCGAATGGACGCGAAAAAGGAAAAATTCGCGCTCTTTCGCTTTTTTCGCGGCGTTCGCGTTAAAACGACGCCTTGAATTCAGAACCACGTCAAGCGACTTTGCAACAACCATATTACTCACCTTACGCACCTAACCGTGTCACCCTCCCGAACGACACTACGTAAGGTGAGTTAGTTATTCACCTTACGCACTACCCGTGATTCCCTCCCGAAGGACATCGGGACGATGTGAGCGGAGCGGAGGGTCTCCGAGACAGTCGTAGAGACCCTTCCCCCTTCGGGGACGATGCGCTATCGCTCAGGGCGACATGCCCCAAAACACACAAAACTGCGTAAGGTGAGTTAGTTAATTGAGAGTTAAGGGAGTTAAATAAAAACGCCTTGCTCCATCGAACAGGGCGTTCATCATCGAATAGCGTTATCCCCACTGATAATCCGAATTGCTTTTGTGGTGGGCTTGTCTCTGCGCCGCATACTCATTGAACATTTTGACGAAAATATCATAGTCGGCCGGGGTCATATCCACGAGTTGAAAGCCGACATTGTAGATGGTTGGGTCATAAGGGTCAAGCTGACACCACCTAACCCGCGCAGTAAAAGACAGGAAGCTTTTATTTGAAATTTCGCGTGTCTGGTCAATGCGCAGTTGAAAATTTGTGCCAATCGCAATCGGTTGGCTGCTCTCGATTCTAAACCCGCCAGTGCTAATGTCCGACAATTGGCCGACAAGTTCGCCGGTAGTCTCATCGAGGACGCGCATGTAATAGGAAAAATTCTTGCGCGATAGTTTTCTACGTTCTGATGCCATAGCAGTCTCCTTGCATAAATGAAAGGTAAACTGAGTATATTGCAGGAATTTTTATATTGCACGAATTAAGGTCGAAAAACACGGTTTCATAATGAAATTGCAATTATCGAAACGTTCCCTCATTCTTCCTTCTTCAAAATATGGGTCAGGATAGTCGCGCCCGAGCCGCCAATATTCTGCGCCATGCCGATCCTTGCGCCATCCACCTGCGTTTCACCGCACTCCCCTCTCAATTGCTGGACAACCTCCACAATTTGATACATGCCCGTCGCGCCGACTGGGTGACCCCGGGCTTTTAATCCACCGCGAGTGCAGACGGGCACATCGCCCTGTGGGCTGATTCTGTTTTCGAGAGCGAGTCTTACTCCCTGGCCTCTTTCGGCAAACCCGCTGGCTTCGAGGGAGAGAGCGGCCATGATTGAAAATGCGTCATGCAATTCAAAGACATCAATATCCGCAGGAGTGACTCCCGCCATTTCATACGCGCGCCTGGAAGATGAATAAGCCGCCTGCAAAAAGAGCGGGTCTTTGCGTGAATGAACGGCAATCGTATCTGTGGCTGCGGCAGAAGCGGCAACCACGATCTTTGGTTTTCGCATCACCTTCTCGGCAGGAACGATGATCGCCGCCGCGGCGCCATCGCCAATAGGCGAGGCATCCATCAGGTTGATGGGGGTTGCCACCATCGAGGAATTTTCAAATTTTTCCAGGTTTATTTTTTCATGCAGGCGCGCATACGGGTTGTGCATGGCGTTGGCATGGGCATTGATGCTGAACGGGGCGAAGTCTTCATGCTTCCAGCCGAATTCGTGCATGTATCTTCGCATCACCAGCGCATTAATGCCGACAAACGTAATCCCCTGCTCCGCTTCGTAATCGGCGTCGGCGGCGGTGGCTAAGGCGGCAGTGACATCGCGCCCCGCCTTGTCTGACATTTTTTCGACACCCACCACCAGCGCAGAGTCTGTGTCGCCGGAGGCAACAGCCATCAGCGCGGAGCGAAACGCAGCGGCCCCTGATCCGCAGGCGGCTTCTATCTTAACGGCTTCCTGTTTCCACAGCCCGATCCAATCTGAAAAAAATGTCCCAAGCTGGTTTTGCCCGCTGAGCATGGACGATAACATGTTGCCAACGTAAAGCGAGTCAACTTTTTCCATGCCCGCATCCTGCATGGCGGCAAAAGCGGCATCCCCGCCGATCTCACGCAGGGATTTATCCCAATGCTCATCTATTTTTGTTTGACCAATTCCAATGATGGCGACTTGTCTCATAAAATACCTCAACTAAATTCTACCGCATCCTGCCATCAGGAACTATCATAAAACTGAAGGAACAAAACTGTTGCAGGTTCGTCTATTTCTTGCTATGCTTAACGTATTCAAAGGAGTGAAAATGTTACGAATTGTTTTTCTTTCAATGTTGGTATCTGTCCTTCTCATTGCGGGTTGCGCATCGTCACCAGCGGTGACGGAGGCAAATACGCCCGCGCCCACCCCAGTTCTTTTATCCACGCCCACATTACCGGTGGCAGATGAATGGACAATAAAATTAACCCACTCCGGCGGCATTATGGGGTTGATGCGTTCCCTGGAAGTTTCATCGGATGGAAAGTACACCGTCGTTGATGAACGCGCCAATAAAACCGTTTCAGGCGAGCTTTCCGAAAGTGAATTGGCAGAGTTGCGGGAGGTAGTGGCAAGCCTTGATTACAAGGACAAGCAAAAGCCAAACCCAGGCGGCTGTGCAGATTGCTTCATGTACGATCTTGAAATACAAGACGGCGCAAAAAATTTCAGCATTCAGGTGGATGATATTTCCCTGCCAGAATCAGGCATGGAAACATTGGTTCGATTTCTGCGTGAACTATTGGACTCGGCCTTGAAATAATCATGCAGCGGCTCGACTGGATTGAGGAATATTTCGAGAAGGTTGCGCAATCTTCCGAGGAGGGACGGGAGGCGGTGGAATATATCCGCGCTCGAAAAATAAAAGTGGGCTTAAGACGGGCAAGGAAAAGCGTGGGGGCGTTCTGGACGCTTGAAAGAAAGTTTTTTCTGAACTCGGTTCATCACACCCAGGAATCTGTTTTGGAAAACCCGCGCGCGTGGACTCTGTTCGTGCATGAGGTCCGTCATTTGCAGCAGGGCGCATTCACTGCCTTATCCATTTACGGTGAATTGGATGCATGGCAGGTTGAATTCAATTTATATAAAAGACTGACAGGGAAGACATTACATGCAGTTTTGGAGGAGTTGTTATCCCTGCCATTGAATATGGACAGGGGAAATCTTCGACATGCCCGCAAGTTAATGATGCAATATGCAGGCAAGGAATATGGCGCAAATTTTTTGCCGTTGTATCCCTTGCATCAAGAGATCAAATATTGGGTTACGCGCAGGTAATTAATCTATACGCCGATTTACAAAACTAACAGGATTTTTTAATGTAAGCTGTTTTTTTTGTTGTATGATGATGTCAAGAATAAGAAAGGAGGCTGCGATAACGATACCACCTGAAGACATTATGACGGGAGGGCCGAAAAGCCCCAAACTGGCTAAAGCCCAGCTTTAGCGCCAGACGTTCTCCAAACGAAATGAAGGCTGCACTTCGCTCCTTCCCCGATATATAGAATACCCGACGGATGAGTGACCCTCATCCGTCTTTTTGTTTGGAAAGTGTTTTGAAAATAACGGTCAAGGCTTGTTTAACGCAGAGTCGCCAAGGCGCTAAGATTTAATTAGGACTTTCGCTCAATTTCGCTTTTTCATGTCACCCTCCCGAAGGACACACCGCACTGGCGTACGGCGCAAGTATCGGGACGATGTGAGCCTTAGCAAAGGGTCTCTACGACTATCTTAGAGACCCTTCGCTCCGCTCACATCGTCCCGAT
>CAKKRM010000210.1:0-29243 GCA_919902735.1 Anaerolineales bacterium
AAGCCGACTCAGCCCCGAAGGGGCTTCCATGTACTGAGGCAGGGATTTATCCCGCACCGAGCACAAGGATAGCCTGAAATTCAAAATAGGGAAGTTATTTTTACACAAATGCTAAGCTAGATCACGCAACAAGTGATCTGATTTTTGCAAAAGAAGCCAGTTCAACGTCAAAAAAGCTATTCCGAGAAATAATTGGAATATTTTTGGCGTAACCCAGTCGTTTGAACCTACACTTCGCGCAAAAAGGTAGACATGCTGGAAAAGTGGGTGGGCGTCCAAGGTTAAGCCGATTGATCGGTTTAAGAACCAGAAACAGAAAACTGTAAAATTTCCAATGTGAACATCGGCAGTTAAATGGGCTAATGCTGTCCCAATTCCGGCCAGCAACAAGATCGGTGAACCAAACGTTAATAAAATCGCGGGAATATCGTTGGGGTCACCTGGAAAATAATCTGCCCAATGATTTGGCAACGTAGACGGATCTAATGGGAATGTAAAGTCTGTGGTAGGTGGGGGGGATGTTTTGATAATCAGCGCCATAATGACAATCAGGATTGCAGTAAACAGTGCCGTTAGCAATAGGCGGATGCCGAAAATGAATGGCAAAGAATATTGCGTTACGCTGCTCAGTGCCAATGTCCGCTGGTGTTGTTCTTTCAACATTAAGTTGGTAAATAGAAAGGTCATCATAAGCGGAAATAGCGGTTCTAAAATATGATAAAAATTGCGGTAGGCATCTGGTTTAATTTGTAGGGCCATGAGGAGCGCTGCCCCAATGGATATAATAATCGAGGCGATATGCCCCCAGGAATAAATCATTCTCACCTGATAGCCCATCAAGGGTAAAAATTGACGGGCGCTAAATCTGTTCTGTATTGCTATTTTTTTCTGCATTGAAGTGGTAATCCATTTTCATTGAGTGGAGGTAGAAGGGTAAATCGTGTTTTCAAATTTTTGTCGCGCATCTTTTCCGACTGTGCTGTCTATAATATTCAACCAGTCCTGAATTGATACGGGATGTCCATAATCAGTCTCCAGCAATTCCCTTATCATCATGTTAACTTGTTCGCGCCCAACTTGGTTTTCCAATTGCCCCAAGGCAACCAGAATATCGTTAAATTTTAGAGAGTTTGTATACCCATTGGGAACGGTATCGTCAAAAGAAAGAAATGCCGATATTGTCGGGTCGCCGCGGGGGTGCTCATTGAAAAACTGAGTACGCTGTTGGATGGTCTTGTTGAGCCTGTCTGTGTTAAATTCCTGGTCGGTCAATTGCATGGATAAATAAAAGGCGAGACTTTCCTGGAAAGGCTCGTAGTTATTTCCATTCGAAAATAAAAAGTCGTCAACTGAAATTGGTAGAAAGGCAGATTTAGAATATATCTGTCCTTGAATCCAGCCATACGTAACCCGGAATGCTTCAGAAAGAAATGCTTTTTCCGGTCCTTCGAATTCGATTGTTATCTCATAAAGGCTTTTTAATTGAGGGAACATTCTTTCGCTAATATAGCGTTCAGGCAAAAGAACCCAATTTTTGGAAGCGATTGGCCAGCGCAATAATGGCGTTTCTACAATGGTATGGGGAGTTGCGCTTATCCCAAGCAATCGTTCAGTTTTTTTGAGAAAATCAAGGTAAAAAAATGCCGGTTGTGGGCCAACAAACTCATGTTCGGGGGCAACCCAAAGGATATCTCCGTCAGGCAAAAGAATCTCGGTATATTGCCCGCTGGCAAAAGTGAAAATGGGCGCGCCGCTATCCTGCTTCCAGCGATAGCTCTGCCAGCCGTCGTTATTGGTTATTTCTGGAACGCCCGATACGAAGGATTGGTAACCATCTGGCAGGGAAATTTCAATGCTGTATTTTGCCTGCCGCTCGGCGGTTCCAATTGGGGTTGGATACCAACGAAAACCTGGGAGAAGATAAACGTAACCCTGTCCAATGTATCCGCCTGTATTCATAAAATACTCTTCGGCAGTATAACCATCCCGACGGGTATACCAATTACGATAGGTTCGCCAGTTGCCTTCAAAACCAAGACATACTGCCTGCGAGGGCGCGCTGACTATTACCCACTCATCATTCTGATATGCCGCAGAGACGGAATTTTCTTTGCAATCCGTAACGTGAATCAACTTTAGACCGGCGGGTATGTATAAGGCTACATTGCCGGCAGCAGTGGTTAAAAATTGCGCATCGCCCGTTATAGAACCCAGGTTGGGGTCGAAACGAGCGCTTATTTGAACAGATTGTATATTTTCATCGTTAAATCCTGAAGCGTTTTTAAGCCCTACTGCCGTTGGCGATAACACATTTAGTCTAGCTTTTATGAAACGGTCGCTGAAATACCCAACCCCGGCAAGGCTGAGTGTAAACCCTGCCAGAAGTGCGATTTGAACCCATTTGGAAACGGCGCTGCGTTTTTCAATGCGTGAGAATATTGAAACGGAGAGGAAAATTAAAGTGATTGTCAAGGATGAGTAAAGGGCATGGTGAGCGCTAAACAATTTGGTTTCTGGCCCATAGCCAATCAAGTCAGATAAAAAAAAACGAAATGAATAAGGATCAAAAGGGTTCGCGACATCTCTTGCTGACGCGGCTAGCAAAAAATACAAAATATTATAGGCGCAAGCCAAAAAGAACTGCCCCCTTGCCAGCACAGTCAGGAAGAAAAAAGTGCTGGAAATAAAGAGGATTCCTACTATCCACCCCCAAAGAGAAAGTAAGATCATATCCGCTTTCTCGAAGACCAGCCAATGCCAGAATCCTGTGCGAATGGTAAGTTGGCTTACGATCTCGACAAATCCAACTGTCAGAGCCGTGAGGTAAACCCCCAATAATTTACCTCCTGCATAGATATTTCCAGCGATTGGCGTTGACCATAGGATATTTGCTGTGCGGTGGTCACGTGCCAGCGACCAGGGCACAAGAAAGATTAATCCCATACTCAGCCAGATCAAGGAATCTTGCTGGGAAATAAGCCAGCTTGTAACCAGTGAAGATGTTTGGGGGGAACCACCAATTGTCATTCCCAAAGAATATAATATTACAATTGCCAGCCAGACCCAGAACAACCCAGAGCGCAATTGAAGTTTCCATTCCACAAGAGCTAGATTTATTAAGCGATATAGATTCTTCATTATCGTTTTCCAGTAATAAAGAGATAAGCATCTTCTAATGTTGGGGAAACCTGTTCGGCTTGTATGGATGGATTCCTGTCGGATAGGAATCGAACTATAAAAGTCCCTTCGTTTGCCTCAAGGTTTGTAACAATATACTTTTGCTGAATTATTATGAGATCACTGGGCGCTATGCGCGCGGTCCAAACTTTTCCTTGTGCCATATTGACCATTTCACTTACTTTTCCATCATATTGAATTTGACCAGCGTTCAGTGTAATAACACGCCCAGCTGTCAGGAGAACATCTTCCACTAAGTGTGTGGAGAGTATGACAGTGTGTGCCGCGCCCATTTGAATCAACAACTGCCTAAAGCGGGTGCGCTCTGCTGGATCAAGACCAACGGTTGGCTCATCCACTATCAAAACTGGCGGTTTGTTAAGCAATGCCTGGGCAAGCCCCAAGCGTTGCCTCATTCCTCCTGAAAAAGTCCCAACACGATGTTTGGCATAACTCTCAAGCCCCACCTGTTCCAAGGCTTGTTGCACGCATTGCTTGCGATGTTCAATGCCCTTAAGCAAGCCCATATAATCTAGAAATTCGTAAGCAGTCAGGCTATCATACAACCCAAACTCCTGGGGAAGAAACCCCAATAACCTGCGTATTTCCTGCCGTTTGTGTTGTATATCCAACCCCCCAATACTGACGTGACCATGCGTAGGCTGAACAAGTGTCGCGAGAATGTTGAGAAGAGTTGTTTTCCCCGCGCCGTTTGGCCCTAACAGGGCTGTTATTCCTCCACCTATCGTGAATGAAACTTTTTGTAAAGCCCAATTTTTTCCATAAGACTTTCCCAAATTCTCTGTTTTGATTTCCATTTTCTATTGGTTCCCTATTAATATCTTTCGCTAGCGATTGAATATATTGAAGACCAGGCAAAGGGTGGATATACCAAACAGTAGCGTGTAAAAATCGTTCTTGATCTACCTACTCGGATCAATGGTTGAGGTTAGTGTAACCCCTTCAAATTACAGGCACAGCATTACAGTACGGATTTTCTGCAACACCTAATTAAGGGATTACTGGCAACACGTACCTGTATTAGAACATTGATCTCTAAATTGAGTGGCGCAGGCGCCATATCGGTCCCACTTTACACGCATCTGGCGCTGGCAACTTTTGACCGAACTGTCAGGTTGCTTAGGGTTAACATAACACACTAAATTAAAGGTGCAAGTTTGCCATGATGAGCCATAATTCGTCCATGCTCCCCAAGATGCTCCTGAGGCGCAAGCAGCTTGCACAGAGCGTGTTGTTAATCCGGGAGCAAACGAAATTGCAGTGACAGCCAGTACCGCAATTAGAAAGAGTATCCCGATTCTGGAGTTTACATTTGACATTTTACCTCCTATTTCATTATTAACCCTTTGCCTGGTCTCCAGTATGTTCAATCAAGGATTGGTTTTCGTTAATAACGATTCGATTACTTCTTGAAATCCCAACAAATCCATTGATCCCTCAATCATGTGCCCATTAATAAAAAAAGTTGGTGTCCCTGTAATTCCATATGTTTCTCCATCCTTCTGGTCTTTAAGTATGGCGTCCAGGTAACGATGCTCGGATATGCAGGCTTTAAATTTATCTAAATCTAGTCCAACTTGGTCGGCAAATGAATCGTAAATTGTGATTGAAAGTTTTTGGGCATTCTGAAAGATCAGATCGTGCATTTCCCAAAATTTATTTTGTTCCCTGGCGCATTCAGCGGCTTCAGCAGCGGGAATCGCTTGTTCATGCATAGGCAGCGAAAAATGGCGATAGGCGAGAAGAACCCGCCCCTCATATTTTTTTAGTACAAGATCAAGTGTGGACTGCGAGGCTTTGCAAAAAGGACATTGGAAATCGCTAAACTCAACGATTTGTATTGGGGCATCCAATGAACCTCTTACAGGAGCATTTTGCCACGACACATCCACAATCACAGATGATGAATCTGCAGGAGAGGCAGAAAAAGGTTGCAGGCTGTTTCTTTCAAGCTTTATATCAATTGTATTTAGCCGTTCATCCAGTTGCCCGATGAGACTGATTAATCGGATGTTTGTTACGATGATTAATCCCAAAGTAATAAAAAGAATGGCTTGCCCTATACTTTGTGATGATGTCCATATCTTCACGGCCTCTTTGATTTGATGGATTGTATTTTGAAAACTTTTCATTGCTTCCTCCTTGAGTAAATAGATTCAACTCACGGCCTGAGTGTACCGGAGCTTTCATCAGAAGAGAGTGCGTTTAGTTTTAACTTTTTATATTTGAGTATGGCGATTTCACTACGCCCAACTTATCGCATTTTAGATTTCCGCAATCAGTAAAACTGATTTAATTTTAGCCCCCCCCGAATTCTGTCAAGGATTTATACCTAATTCCAATCTGCTTGCATCCCGAAAGATGCGAGTTGCGAACGGCCAATATCGTCCCCGAAGCAGAGCGAGCGGGAGGGAGGGAAGGCGCGCGTTACACCCGCTCTCACTTTTTACACCAAGACTAGCTTATAATACAGGCCGATTGGAAAAGAGAATGTTCATAGATCAAGTAAATATCCACGTAAAATCAGGTAAAGGCGGCGATGGCATGGTGCATTTTCGCCGCGAGAAATTCGTACCGCTTGGCGGCCCCGATGGCGGCGACGGCGGCAAGGGCGGCGATGTCATTTTTGAAGTGAAAGCCACACTCAACACCCTTTCCGCATTTCGGCAAAATGAAAAGTTCGCCGCAGACCCAGGCAAGAATGGCGGCGGCTCAGAAATGACTGGACGCGGCGGAAAAGACCTCATCATTTCCGTGCCGCCTGGCACGGTCATTTTTGATGCCGAAACGGGCGATTTGCTCGGCGACCTTACTGCGCCTGGGCAACGGCTCATGGTTTGCAAAGGCGGGCGCGGTGGAAATGGCAACCAGCACTATGCCACCTCGCGCAACCAGGCCCCGCGCATGGCGGAACGTGGCGAACCGCACGAGGAAAAAAAACTACGCCTCGAACTTAAGCTGATAGCGGATATTGGCATCATCGGCCTGCCCAACGCTGGGAAATCCACCCTGCTTTCCGTGCTCACAAATGCCAAGCCAAAGATCGGCGATTATCCCTTCACCACCCTTGAACCAAATCTCGGCGTCGCAAACATCGACGATGACACAACCGTTGTCATGGCCGATATCCCCGGTCTCATCGAAGGCGCACACGAAGGCGCAGGGCTCGGACACGATTTCCTGCGGCACATCCAACGCACGCGCGTGCTCATCCACATGATTGACGGCCTTTCTGAAGACCCGCTGGCTGATTTCAGCCAGATCAACAGCGAGTTGTCTCTGTTCGACACCAAACTCGGCAAAAAACCGCAGATCGTTGTGCTGAACAAAATTGACCAGCCCGATGTGCTGGAACGGCTCAAGGAAATTACAGCCAGTTTCAAAAAGAAAAAAATTCAACTGATTACAGCTTCGGCAATGGCGCGCACAAACACCCGCGATATTTTGATTTCAGCGTACAAGTTGTTGCAGGAAATCCCCGCCGAAGAATTCGAAGAAGAAGCGCTTCCTGTTTACAAACCAGATGTAGACCCGAACCAATTCGAGATCCATCGCGAAGATGGCGATAAATGGCGGGTCACTGGCGTGGCAATCGAACGCGCTGCAAAAATGACCTACTGGGAACATGACGGTTCCGTCCGCCGATTCCAAAAGTTAATGGTCAAACTCGGCGTGGATAAAGCTCTCAACAAGGCGGGCATCAGTGAAGGCGACACCGTTTTCGTCGGCGATTTTGAATTGGAGTGGCAGGATTAAGAACTCCCTCGAAGAACGGGTTGCGGACTTCAGTCCGCATTGCAGGCGAGATCGCGTGGATTGGTCTCTACGGCGGGCTTGGATATTTATTCCGCAGTCAATGGGAATTGGTATCCGACTTCATCAGCATCTTCGGCGGACTGGTTTTGGGGGTTGTGATCTTCATCATCGGCATCAGACAAGCCTGAAACTGGCAGTTAAAAAAGACAACAACCCTCGAATTGAGGGTTGTTGTCTTTTGATAATACATCAGATTGCTTTGGCAGACGAATACCGCCTCGCAATGACGATAAACCTGATTAATGATGATGCCCCTCTTCATGCACATGGCCGTGATCGAGTTCTTCCTCGGTGGGGTCGCGCAGGGCAACCACTTTGACGGAGAAGTGCAATTCCGCGCCTGCCAACGGATGGTTGAAATCCAGCTGGACGGTTTTATCGTCAAACTTGGCAACGTACGCGGCTTGATGTTCGCCGTCTTCGTCGGTGACGTGCAGCTCCATGCCTTCTTCCAATTCCATATCTGCGGGGAATTCCGTGCGCGGCACATCCATGAAAGCGTCATCGTCAAATTCGCCGTAGCCGTCTTCGGGCTGTACCACCACATCCTTGCTGTCGCCGATCTTCATGCCCATCATTTCCTTTTCCAACCCCGCAATGACGTTTCCATAGCCAACTAAAAACTGCAATGGCCCCGCCCCGTCGGAGGAATCGAGGAGTTCCCCATCCACGATTAATTTATATTCCATCGAAACAACCAAGCCATCCTGTACTGAATCTTTGCTCATTTATTATCCTTTTGAAAAATTTGTGCGTCCATTTTACCAGCGAAAAGATGGTTGAAGGTCAAAAGTTGAAAGTCAAAGGTTAAAACCTTGAACCTTCAACCTTGAACCTTGAACCTTCAACCTTCAACCTTAGACTTTCAACCCCAGTCCTTCGGCTATAATCTCCCCATGCGCTACGACTTATGCCTGCCCTGGTACTGGGAATACGACGATGTCTTCGCAGGAATGGTGGAACGCGCCTGTATCGAAGAAGGCATTTCGCTCTGGCAGATCAAACCCGATAACCTGCTCGAATCCATCACCGCTCTTTACAAGGGAGTGACCACCTTCAAGACCCTGCTCCACCGTGGGCAGGGCGAAGCGATCTTCGATCCAATTCCGCGTTGGGCAAGGGAGTTTGGCGCGCGCCGCATCAACCCTGTCGAGGTCTCTGCGTGGTCGGAGGATAAAGCCACCATGCACCTTGAACTCATCAACGCAGGTCTGCACACACCTTACACCATTTTGCTCGCGCCTTTTCTCGAACAGCCTGTCGCCCCTGCAATTGATCTCACCCCGCTTGGTGAAAATTTTGTCATCAAGCCGTCCAACGGCGGCGGCGGCGAGGGTGTCATTCTCGGCGCAGCTACAGTGGATGAAATTTTGAAGGCGCGCATGGAATTCCCTGAGCAGAAATATTTAATTCAAGCGCATGTTGTACCACGCATCATCGAAGAAACGCCCGCGTGGTTCCGCGTCTTTTATGCCAATGGAGAAACGCACCCCTGCTGGTGGGATACAGATACGCACATCTACACAAAAGTCACAGCGGAGGAAGAGTCTCAGTATCACTTGAGCAGGCTGCGGGATGTGACGAAGCGCATCGCTTCCATCTGCAAGTTGGATTGGTTTTCTACAGAGATCGCCCTCGCTGACGAATTCATCATCGTGGATTATGTCAACGATGAAATCGATACCCGCGTGCAAAGCCAAGCCATGGACGGCGTGCCCGATGAAATTATGGAGAGCATTGCCAGGCAGCTTGTAAAAATTGCAAAGGAAAATTTATGAAAAAAATACGCGCACGAGATTTGGGGATTCCATTTGAGGGGAACGCTGGACAATTCAATGCAATCACGGATGTTCCAGGCGTAACCGTTGGATATTCCACCATCATCGAAGGCGACACCGCGCGGACGGGTGTGACCGTCATTCATCCACGCGGACGGCAGGAATGTACGCCTGTTTTTGCGGGCGTGCATTCTTTCAACGGCAATGGCGAAATGACAGGCGCGGCGTGGATCGAAGAAGGCGGTTTTCTGGAAGGCCCCATTGGGCTGACGAATACGCACAGCGTTGGCATCGTGCGCGATACGATCATTGCATGGCAGGTGAAGAATAAAATTCAATATCAGCCCTGGTCATTGCCTGTTGTGGCAGAAACCGCGGATGCGTGGCTGAATGACATGAACGGCTTTTTTGTAAAAGAACATCACGTGATCGCCGCCCTCGACTCGGCAACCTCGGGTTCGATTGAGGAGGGCAACGTGGGCGGCGGCACGGGGATGATGTGCTACGAATTCAAAGGCGGCACGGGCACGGCCTCGCGAAAGTTGCCTGAAAAACTTGGCGGCTGGACGGTGGGCGCGCTGGCGCAAACCAATTTTGGCAGGCGACATCAACTGACGATTGCAGGCGCCCCCGTTGGCAATCACTTTAAAGACAACATCCCTGCGCCGAATGGAGAAAATCCATTCAAACAGGATGACGGCTCCCTGATCGTCATCATTGCCACGGATGCGCCGCTGCTCCCGCATCAACTGAAACGGGTTGCAAGGCGGGTTACGCTGGGCATGGCACGCACAGGTTCGATTGGCGGAAACGGCTCGGGGGATATTTTCCTGGCATTTTCAACCGCCAACCCCAAAGCCGCCCACCCCAACAACATGGGAATTTCACATATCGATACGCTCTCGAACGATCACATTGACCCGCTCTTTGCCGCAACAGCGTACGCCACGGAGGAGGCGATCATCAATTCCATGATCGCGGCGGAGGATATGACGGGACATGAATTGAGCGTGAAGGCAATTCCGCACGATGGGGTTATTGACGTTTTGGGAAAATACACCAGGTTGGGGCAATAGATGGAAAGCGGTGAGAGGCGGCATAGTCCCTTTGGGCAACTGTATTTTCATACATGTATTTCATGGCTTTTCCAAGGTCGCTTGACATCTTTTTAATTTTGTAGCAAGGCTTAACGCGAAAAGCGCAAATCAGGCAAATTTACGCGAAAATAAATGAAAAATTCGCGTCTTTCGCCTTTTCGCGGAATTCGCGTTAAGATTTTCCTGACCTTGGAATAGCCATGACATGTATTTTCATTACCCTTGACCCAAATCTATCAAGTAACTAGAATATCCACCTATAGATTATTTTGGAGCAATGACAGTGATAAAACTAAGTTACAGCACGTTCGGATTAACGAATTTAAAGTTTTTGGATGCAATTGATGTTGTGGACAAGGCAGGCTATTCGGGGGTTGAAGTTTCCTTTCATCGCGATCAGTTCAATCCATTCGAAATCACCGACGAATATTTAAATAAAATAAAGCAGCGATTTGAAACCACCAGGGTAAAACCTGCCTGTGTTGCAACCGCCTCGCATTTTTTCACGCCATCCAGGCCGCATGAACCTTCCTTAATGTGTCTCGATATGGCTGGCAGAAAGCGCCGCATCAACCTGGTGAAGAGGGGAATTGAAGTCGCGAGAAAACTCGGCGTTCCACTTGTTACATTTGGCAGCGGTTTCATAAGAGACGAGCATGTTGCCAACCCTTCGGTAAACCCGAAGGAATTGCTGGCGGACAGCATTCACCAATGCCTGTGCGAACTTAGGGACGATGATGACATTACCCTATTGATCGAACCTGAGCCAGGCATGTTCATCGAAACCCTGGATCAGGGCATCGATATGGTCAACGAAGTCAATTCACCTAACTTTAAACTGCATTTGGATTTATGCCACAATTACTGCTCAGAAAATGACTATATTTCGGCCCTGGCAAAAGCCGCTCCGCACGCACGCTATCTGCACGTTTCCGATGCCCAGGAGGGCTATAATCTAAAAATTATCAAGATGTCAGAAACTATGAAGGTTGACTTAAACTTTGCGGCCTATTTGGTGTATTTCCCTGAAACCGCCGATTTTCTATTATTGGACAGGCAAAATCCCATCTATTTTTACGATGATCAGCCCACCGGGGAACAAAAGAAACGAATCGATGAGATGGCGAACAGGGCAGCTATTAAAGAAGCGGTGCGCTATATTGACTACAACAGCCTCTACGCTGGTTCGACCCAATTCGATAATGAGATTTTTGTTTATTTAATTTCAGTCCACGGATTGAGTTTCGATGTTTTGGAAAGGGCAAGACCCATAATCGCTTATTTAAGAGGAACCAGGAATTCCGAAGGCAGGCTGTTGATGGACAAGATGGTCGCCAATACGCTTACAGGCATAGTCCATTTTCACGAAATCCCGGGAGAGGGCACCCTTGATTTTGAGGCGAGTTTCAGGGCGTTGAACGAAAACGGATTTTCGGGGTATGCCTCCGTTGAGTTGTATCACCATGTAGCTTCATGGGAAAAAGCCCTGGCAGACAGCTTTAAACACCTGTCGCAATTTGTTGAAGGAAATTAGAGTCCCTGCGGTAAAAAGGGTCGCAAACAACCTTCTTAGCGCAGCAGGCAGGAGTGTGCAGCCTGGCGTATCAGCGTGAACGGAAACCCACAAACCATTGGTCGAAAAATAAATTAAACATTATCCCTAACAATAGGTGACAGTCACTTTGGGCAGCTTTTACTCGAAGGAAACGGCAGAAAAAAAGTGGCTGTTATCTTATTTCAGATAAAGTCTATTGAGTATAGGAGTTTGCAATGTTAAATCTTGAACAACTGGGCTGGGAAGTCCATACGGTTGGGGAGCTTGATCACAGAAAATTAAAAGCGCCCCATGTCAAGCTGCGCGCCATCACAAAAGGCGAAAATGGTGACGCGGTTTATTCCGTTGACCTGCGCGTCAACCAGCCAAACGCAAGTTACCTGTCGACAACTGAACTGCATTCATTCGAGCATTTTTTGCTGGCGGGGTTTCGAAAATACCTGCCTGAGAATTTTATCTGCGTGGCTCCCATGGGCTGCCAGACGGGTTTTTACCTTGTCTTGCTGAATGAAGGCGATGCGCAAAAAATTTGCGGCGTGTACGAGGCCATTTTGAACGATATTTTAATTGCAACGGAAGTACCCTACGCCAACATAAGGGAATGCGGCAATTTTGAGAATCACAATGTAGACCTTGCAAAAGATATTGCCAGAAGGCTGTTGGATTCCAAAATCAGTTGGCGACAGGTACTATGACAAACGGAACGCATACATGGCGCGTCTCTTATCAAAGAACGGTTGAATACGAGGTCGCGAACTGCCCGAACCTTTTCCACCCGCAGAACGAGGCTTTGTTATCTGTAGGCAAAAGAGAAAACACCCGCAGGTTTGTTGTTGTGGACAGCAACATAGAAAAGTATTATTCAACCGAGATACGGGATTATTTTAAATATCATAAAATTGAAGCAAAGATAATAACCTTCCACGGAGGGGAGGAGAATAAATCCTTAAATCACTACCTCTGGATCCTGCGCGAATTGGATTCGTTCCCCATCAACCGCAGGGATGAACCGATTATCGCCATCGGCGGCGGCGTTCTCACTGATGTGGCAGGCTTTGTTGCCAGCAGTTATCGCCGCGGGGTGCCGCATATTAAAATACCGACAACCTTGATGGGATATATCGACGCCTCGGTGGGAATCAAGACCGGTATAAATTTCAACGGCCACAAGAACCGATTAGGCTCTTTCGAGCCTCCCAAAAAGGTCTTTTTGGACAGGACGTTCCTGAAAACCCTCCCAAAACGCCATGTCTTAAATGGCGTATGTGAGATTCTGAAACTGGCCGTTATAAAAGATTTCGCACTGTTCGAATTCCTCGAATTGCATGGAACTGAATGCGTTGATTCAAAGTTTCAGGATGAGTTCGGTGCGTTAATTTTGGACCATTCCGTCGCGGGGATGATCGAGGAATTACAGCCTAATTTATTCGAAGAAAACCTGGCGCGCAAGGTGGATTTCGGCCACACGTTCAGTTATGGGCTTGAAACCCTGCACGAGACACAATTACTTCACGGTGAGGCCGTTCTGATCGATATGGCAATTTCCGCGATTTTAGCCGCGGAAAGGAATTTGTTATCCAAAAAGGAATTGAGAAGGATATTCGATCTAATCACGAAACTGGGCATTATTCTGCATCATGACCTTGTAACCCCTGAGTTGCTATGGGAAACTTTGGAGGAACGCACCTATCACAGGAACGGACTGCAACGAGTCCCATTGCCCGACGGGATAGGAAACTGCATCTTTGTAAACGATGTAAAATTCGAGGAAATTCAATCTGCCTGTAAAATACTTAAAAATTGGATGGTGATCAATGACACAGTTTACGAATACAGATCATGAAGAAATAAAGAAGTTCGATAATGTTGCCAGTATTTGGTGGGACCTAGAAGGTTCCATGGGCACGTTACACGTCATCAACCCTTTGCGCACGAAATTTATTACCGAAAAACTAAATATGCCTGATTCTGTAATACTGGACGTGGGCTGCGGGGGCGGTATTTTAACGGAAGCCCTTGCAAAGTCCGGCGCCAAAGTGACAGGGATCGATCTGTCTGAGGCCTCCATCGAAGCCGCAAAACTGCACGCCAGGGAGCAGGGCTTGAATATTGATTATCGTTATGAAAGCATCGAGGAAGTGGCTAAAAAGCACGCGGGCGAATTCGATGTGGTAACCTGCATGGAAATGCTGGAACATGTTCCAGAGCCAAGCAAGACGATAGCGGCCTGCTCGCAGTTATTGAAACCAGGCGGCCACGCTTTCTTTTCGACGATCAACCGCACCCCCAAGGCCTTTTTATTTGCGATCATAGGCGGTGAATACATCCTGCATCTGCTGCCAAAAGGCACCCACACCTACAAAAAATTAATTCGCCCCAATGAATTGAAAAAGTGGACACAGGAAAGCGGATTGGAATTCCTGCGCCTCTCCAGCCTGATCTATAATCCATTCAGCAGGAAATTCAAGGTTGCTGAAAAAGAAGATGTGAACTACATGGCGCATTTCGTTAAAAAATAATGGCTCATGTGTAGACTCTGTGCAATAGATCAAAACCTTTTAATGCGAATTTACCCTTCGGGCACGATGTCGCAAATTGGGCGAAAGATGCGAATTTTTTTTTCGTCATTCGCCTCATTTGGAAAATTCGCGTTATGTTTTTTGCTCTTTGAAAGCGTCGAGCATTCAGCCTGCACACTCTTTACACATGAGCCGAAATAATTATCCGAATTTCTCTACCGTACAAACCCCATTTGGACGCTGAAAAACGCTGATTTCGCTGACACCTGCACTTGCGTCAGGTGCAAGTGTAAAAAAAGAGAGAATCTGCGTTTTTCAGCGTGCTTCGCGGTCAGCGTCCCGATTCTGAAATGTACGGTAGAAAAATCCGAATAACGGATTGCAGACTTCAGTCTGCTGGGCAAGCGGACTCAAGTCCGCGCTCCGAAGGTTTTTCGGATAGGTTCTATCGGGTGACGGTCACTTTGGGCGACTTTGCTCGAAGGAAATAATAGAAAAAGTGACAGTCTCCTTATTTCAGAAAAGGCCTGCTACTTGTCAAATGAGGTATAAGCATATGAAACCGTTTTTCGCACTATCGAGAACCACCCATGGCGTTTTGGACCTCGCCACTCCCGCTTTCTGCGCATTGTTATGGCTGGGCGGCTTTCCACATTGGACGGTAATTCTCCTGTCTATATTTACGGCGTTTGCGGGGTACACCGCCATATACGCCCTAAACGATCTGGTTGGCGTAAAAGTGGACAGGGAAAAATTTACCGGCAGCGAAATAAACCCGGGCTATTCAGTGGAAGCTTCCGCAATGCGGTATCCATTGGCACAAAATATATTAAGTTATAAAAGCGGCCTGCTTTGGATGATAAGCTGGTTCATATTGGCCATCATCGGCTCCTATTTGCTCAACCCCACCATCGTTTTTATTTTTGTTGCCGCCGCTATTTTGGAAACCATTTATTGCCTTTTACTTAAGGTCACTTACTTGAGGACCATTGTAAGCGGCATGGTCAAGGCAAGCGGACCCATTGCGGCCATTTTCGTTGTAGATGCCAACCCGTCACCGTACTTTTTATTTCTGCTGTTTGCCTGGTTATTCTTTTGGGAAATAGGCGGCCAAAATGTGCCCGCAGATTGGAACGACACCGCAGAAGACAAGCGTGTGAATGCAAAAACCATTCCCATTCGCTTCGGGGTTGAAAAGGCGGGGATTATCGTTATAATAACTTTGACGCTTACGGTTATTGCAAGCGGTTTTTTACCGCTCATTTCCCCTGCAATTCTTGGCCTGCCTTATATTTTGGCAAGTTTGATCGTTGGGTATGTATTTCTTCTACAACCCGGTTTTCAACTTTACAAACATAAAGAAGGGCGCGACGCAGCCAGGTTGTTTGACAGGGCCAGTTTTTATCCCGTGATTCAGTTTGCGCTGATCTCCGTTTTTTTACTGGTGAATACGGCGCTGGGCGCTTAAATCAAAAAAATAAGCAAGGCGGGAGAAAAATATTCCTTGGCAAACATAGCAAGGGTGCGCTTCTGCGTAACTTGTTTTTTTGTCAACAAACCTGCGCGAATTTTTGCGCAACCATATTGGCTTTTCCATCGTAGACTTATCCAGAATAAACTCCAGGAGGTCCCATGCCCAACATTCTCGAAGTAAAAGAACTTGTCAAAAAATACGGAGACTTCACCGCCGTCAAGGGGATATCATTTAACATCGAAGAAGGGGAAATCTTCAGCCTGCTCGGGCCCAACGGCGCAGGAAAAACAACGGTCATCTCCATGCTATCCACACTCTACACCCCCACCTCAGGCGACGCAACCATTGGCGGGCATTCCATCACCAAAGACCCAATGGGCGTTCGCAATATCATTGGCGTGGTGCCGCAAGACCTCGCCCTTTACGAAGACCTGACCGCCCGCGAGAACCTGGTCTTCTGGGGTCAAATGTATAACCTGAGCGGCAAACCCCTCAGCGCTCGTGTGGATGAAATCCTCGAGCAAATTGGCCTAACTGATAAAGCCAAAAACCGAGTCAAAACTTTTTCAGGCGGCATGAAGCGGCGCGTCAACATCGGCGTTGGCCTGCTCCACAAACCCAAGCTGCTCTTCATGGACGAACCCACCGTCGGCATCGACCCGCAGTCCCGCCGCGCGATTTTAGATACGGTCAAAGATTTGAATAAACAAGGCATGACCGTGCTTTACACCACCCATTACATGGAAGAAGCCGAGGAACTCTCCAACCGCGTCGGCATCATTGACCACGGCGGGATGATCGCGCTCGGCACACAGAAAGAACTCACACAACAAGTCGGGCAAAGCGAAACGCTGATCCTTCATTTGGAAGAAGGCGCAAACGCTGAAGCGCTCGCGAAATCATTCAATGGAATCAAAGGCGTTGATAAAGCCGATGCCAGCGACCACGCCGTCACGATCATTTGCCCCGAAGCTGAAGATGTGCTTGCGGCAGTTGTCGGCAAAGCCAACGAACAAAACGTCAAAATCCGCACCATCGATATCCGCGAACCAAATCTTGAAGCAGTTTTTCTACATCTTACAGGAAGGGCGTTAAGAGACTAAAAATTGGAGATTACCAATCTCCAATCTCCAACCTCTAATAACCATCATGCTAAAAACTTTCCTCATCGGCTTCAAAGACCTCCGCCTCGCCTTTCGCGATCGCGCCGCGCTGCTCCTCATGCTTCTGGCCCCCTTCCTGCTCACAATCGGTATGGGTTTTGTCACCGGCCGTTTCTCAGGCCGCACCAGCGGAATTAGCGACATCCCCGTCATTCTCGTAAATCAGGATAACGCCCAACTCGGCAATGCCCTGGTGGATTTATTCAACGCCACCGAACTTGCCGATTTGATGGAACCCACCGCTTCACTCAACCTTGAAACTGCCCGCCAATTAATTGACAGTGACGAAGCTGCGGCAGTTATCTTCATCCCAGAAGGCTTCACCGAAAGCATCATCCCAAAAGATGGGCAGACCCTTTCAGGAGAAGTCATCTCGATTGAGATTTACGCCAACCCATCCCGCCCAACCAGCGCAGGCATCGTCCAAACCATCGTCGAAGAATTTCTCAGCCGCGTCGAATCAGGTTCCATCGGCGGGCAGGTCGCCATGAGCCAGCTTATCACCAGCGGGCGTGTAGCCCCGCAAGACATCCCCGCAGTAGGTGAGGCAATGAGCGAAAGATTGTCTTCATCAACCACCAAACCCGTGACAGCCATCAAACTAAAACAAAACGAAGTCGGCGGCGAAGCGCTTCAATTTGACGTGCTGGCATACCTCGCACCGGGCATGGCGCTGATGTTCCTGATGTACACCGTCAGCTACGGCGGGCGGACCATTATCGCCGAACGCATTCAAGGCACCCTGCCGCGTTTATTAATTTCACCCACCAGTGCCGCGCAAATTTTAGGCGGCAAGATCTTCGGTATTTATTTAACAGGCATTGCCCAATTGGGTATTTTGATATTCGCAACCACCATTATGTTCCAATTGAAATGGGGCGATACGCTTGGGGTCATTGTATTAGTGCTCGCGGCTGTCTTCGGCGCAACAGGCTGGGGCATGTTGATCACTGCCCTGGCGCGCACCGCAGGCCAGGTTGCAAGCGTTGGCTCGGCCATCATGTTGATCTTCGGCATCCTCGGCGGTTCATTCGTCAGTTTGGAAAACCTGCATCCACTCGTGCAAAATTTAAGCAAGATCACCCCCAACGCCTGGGGACTGGACGGCTTCACCACTCTCGCGCTTGGCGGCGGGCTGGCTGATATTTCAACGCCAGTCTCGGCTTTAGTATTGATGGGCACAGTTTTATTTATTGCGGCCGTTCGGTTGTTCAACCGGCAGGGCATTGCGCAAAGGTGATCGCATGAAAAAAATATTCGCAATTGCATGGAAAGATGCCCTCATCCGCTTTTCTGGATTCTCAGAACTGCTCTTCTTTATCATCCTGCCGCTGGTATTTACATTCATCCTTGGAGGGTCACCCAACCCCGGAGACGCTGATAATAGGATTCGACTCGTGGTTGTGGATCAAGCCCACACCCCGCTCTCCTCCGACCTGATTGCTGAGTTGGAAAAATCGACGGCTGTACGCCCCGAAAGTTTAGAGCTTGACGAAGCCGAGAGTCAATTCAGCGAGCGAAGCGCATCGGTTCTGTTGATCATTCCGTCAGGCTTTGATGTCGAAAGTCTATCCAACAACTCTGCTGAATTGGAATTACGCCAACAGCCCAATGACATGGATGCGGTCATCGCAGATCGCGCTGTGCAGGCTGTGATCGGAAAACTGGGCAGCGCCATCAACGCCGCGCAAATGGCTGTGGATGAAGCCGAACAGATTGGCGCCTTTGAATCAGAATTAGATCGACAGGCTTATTTCGATGAGGCATTAATCTCGGCGCAGAAGTTATTGAATGAAGCTCCCAGCCGGGTCAATGTCACTCGCGCGGCAACCAGCGATCAGATTGAGTATGACCCGGCGGCGAATTCTTCCGCTGGGCAGTTGATCACATGGGTCTTCATCCCGCTGTTAGGTTTGTCTGGCTTGTTCGCATTCGAACGCCAGCAAGGAACTCTGCGCCGCTTGCTAACCACGCCAACATCCAAAGCCACATTTTTATTGGGCGCAATCAGCGGACAGGTATTGGCGGCAATCGTGCAAATGATTTTACTGGTGACGTTTGGTTCGTTTATGTTGAACCTGAATTGGGGACGCGAGCCATTGGCTCTGGCTGTGTTGATGGTTTCGTTTGCGTTGGCCGCATCGGCGCTGGGTACAACGCTTGGGACATTCGTTAAAACAGATGGGCAGGCCGGCGGACTCAGCATCATGCTGGGCATGGTGATGGCGTTGATGGGCGGCTGTTGGTATCCGTTGGAATTGTTTCCAGAGACGGTGCAGAACATCGTCAAGGCGCTGCCAACGACCTGGGCGATGCAGGGCATGCTCGATCTTGTTTTGCGGGGCGGCGGGCTGAGGGATATTTTGCCCGAGTCGGGGGTTTTGCTTGGCTTTGCCGCAATCTTCTTTACGATTGGGGTGGCAAGGTTTCGATACGAATAGGTTTAAGATGAAAGATGAAAGAGGAAAGAAAAAGGCGGATGGCATTCGTGCTATCCGCCTTTTTTTGATTACTGGCAACTGACTCGCCCTACTTCACCACCCCCAGCTTCACGCTCACATTTAGTTTATCGCCAATCTCCTCCAGCGCATCGCTCCACTCATGGAAGTTCAACTTTGGCGGGATGAGGATAACGCCTTTCATCGTAAACAACGGCGTGCCGCTCATTGGCGCGGGCGTGGAATTGGTATCCATGTTCTCGATGTTGATGCCCTGTGTGGCAAGGTGGTGGGATATCTCGTGGATGATGCCTTCGTGGTCTGCGCCTGTCACTTCGATCTCGTAGGGCAGCCAGCCCGCGTATTTCTTTGCAACATCCTCAGTCTGCAAAAGGGTAACTTGATAGCCCTCCCCGCGCAACTGCTGTAGATCCTGGTCGAGGTTCGGAAACTCCTTGTCGGAGACGGTCACCAGCATGAGCATGGCAAACTCCCCGCCGAGGCGCGCCATGCGGCTGGATTCCACATTGCCGCTGCGCGTCACCATCAGGCTGGTGACGCGGTCAACAAGCCCAATTTTATCTTTGCCCGTCAGGGTCAACACAATATTTTTTGGCATGGCAAACTCCCTTTTCGTTTAAAAATGGATTGGCAAAGCCGAGTATAGCACAAGCAAATTTTGATGCATTACGCGGTCATCGGTTACCTTTAGGGCAAAGAGCGCCACGAGCAATGATCCAGCGAAGATAAAAATCAAATTGCGCAACCAGCTTGCGGCGCGGGGAAAGAGGCGGGTGGAAAGGGCGGGGCTAAAGCGGTCATATTAAGGAGTCTTTTGAAAATTAAATTTCCGCGGATCTATCCATCTTCGCGATCTAAATTTGTGTCTTCCCATGAAGCGGGGTCGCCCAGCGGTTCGAGGTGGGTAAAGACTGTAATGCTGGGAAGGGCATGGCGGAAATCGGCTTCGATGCTTTCCAACAATTGATGACCGCGTTGGACTGTCCAGGTATCTGGAACGAGCACGTGCAGGGATGCAAACCTGCGTGACCCTGATTGACGGGTGCGAAGCGCATGATATTGCACGCCATCCTGAGTGTACGGCTCCAGTACTTTTTTTAGGATCTCCTGCTCTTCCAATGGGAGGGCTGTGTCCATGAGACCCAATGCAGATTCGCGGACAATGCGAACTCCAGACCAGATGATGTTGCCTGCCACGATGAATGCCACGATGGGGTCGAGCCTTTGCCAGCCAGTGAGCGCCACTGCGCCCACCCCTGCCAGCACGCCGATGGACGTCCACACATCTGTCATTAAGTGATGCGCGTTTGCCTGGAGGGTGATCGAATCGTTTTGTTTTCCAGCCCGCAGGAGGATCCATGCCGCGATCAGGTTAATCAGCGATGCGGCGACAGATACGCCCAAGCCCAGCCCAACCTGCTCCAGGGGCTTCGGGGTGATGAGCCTCGGAATGGCCGCAATGATGATGCTGATGGCGGCGATCACGATCAATGTCCCTTCGACGCCGCTGGAAAAGTATTCGGCTTTGCTGTGACCATAGGCATGATCTTCATCGGCGGGGCGGGCGGCGATGGTCAGCATGGCCAAGGCCATGAACGCGCCGACCAGATTGACCAAAGACTCAAGTGCATCTGAAAGCAGGCCAACCGACCCCGTCAGCAGGTAGGCGATGGTTTTCAGGGTCATTGTTGACACCGCCGCGCCAATCGAAATCCAGGCGAAGCGCGTCAGGAATTTGCGGTCATTTATGTTTATTGTTTTCATCTTGATTTGAATTGTAGCAGAAGCATGTTGGGAAGGGATGTGATGTTTGTCATTACCTTGTTCCGTTTAGGTGACACTAAATCTTAATATTGGTTTTTCAACCTATATTCCAAAGATTGTTTCACCACAGGCCATTCCAAATTGATAATGGAAAAGACAACCGTATCACGATAGACGCCATCTGCAGACTTTTGATGATTTCGCAGCACGCCATCCTGTTTGGCTCCCAGGCGTGTAATGGCGGCGCGGGACTTGAAGTTGTGCCAGTGGGTGCGGAACTCCACTGCAATGGCATCCAGTTTCTCGAAGGCGTGGGTGAGGAGCAGGTACTTGCACTCGGTGTTTACCGATGTGCGCTGATGGCTTTGAGCATACCAAGTGTAGCCAATCTCCAGCCGTTGATTTGATTCATCCACATTGCAATACCGCGTGCTGCCGATGATTTTATCTGTCGCTTTCTCACGGACGATGAATGGCATCCAGCCTGCGTTCTCGCGCATGTCCAATGCAGCCGTTATGGTTGCTTCTGTGGTCTCTGGCGAAGGCACGGACGTAAACCACAGTTTCCAAAGTTCCCCATCCTTCACGGCGGATTGGACGCCCTCCAAATGCTCAAGTGAAAGCGGTTCTAAAATAACATTTAACCCCGTGAGGGTGACCGATTCGATCCATCTTTTTTTCACGATTTATCCTTTGGCTTCTACACTAAAAGAAGTCGGATGAATTCTATCACCCGACTTCCTGTATATAAAGTTATCCTATTGCAGGGAGAATTGACCCTGTCTGAGGCCTGGCATTTGCCTAACCCCGTTCGAATGGCACTGATCGATACGACAGGTCTGGTCGACTTGGTCTTCGTATACTTCGCGCCCAAGATGCGGGGTTGACTCTGTTCTGCCTATACCATGCTGGTTTTGGCATCGTAAACCTAGGCATTTGTCGCTGCCACACATACTCGGTTGCGTCCCCGGCTTTTTGCCTGGTATAGCGCCGCATCAGCAGCGGCAATTACGTTGTTTTGAGAAGAGCCGTTGTAGCAGGCTACGCCCAGGCTGACAGTTATCGGACAATATGCAAAAGGTAAAACCGCCACTTCCTCCCGAATCCGGTTGGCAGTTCGTTCCGCGTAAGCCAGATTTGTCTCTGGTAGCAAGATTGCAAACTCCTCGCCCCTATAACGCGCAATCGTGTCAAACGTCCGCACACACTTCAGCATCCGATTCGCCAGCTCACGCAAGGCCTCGTCGCCAGCGGGGTGGCCGTACGCGTCGTTGTATTTCTTGAAAAAATCCATATCGAGAATAATCAAAGAGAATGTGCTGCCATAACGCTTGGAGCGTTCGCGCTCATTTTTTATTTGTTCCAATAAGTAACGACGATTCGGCAATCCGGTGAGCGGATCGGTGATTGCCAGTTGACGTTGCCGGGAAATCATCCGCGAGGCGCGGGTGAAAATCCAATTCAGGCTTCCCCAGAGCGCGGCCATCGCTACGGCAACTGCTGCCCAAATCCAGATCTGCGCGTGCCGGACAGCCGAAGCGATGGGCTCATAGTAGAGGTACACTTCGTATGCACCAAGTACTTCACTGGAATCATTTGGAGTCAGGGGTACATAGATTTCCAGAAGCTGCCCCAGCCCTTGTTCGGAGAGATTTTCGCCCTTATTCAGGCTGGCGAGTTGAACAATCACATCCTTATCAGCGAATACCTCACCCAATTCCTCCGTGAGCGGAAAAACCTGACCGATGAGCGCTGAATCATCGGAGTAGACCACCAACCCTTTCTTATTCCAGACTTTGATGCGCGCAATCTGTGAGGAAATTATGTTTCGATGTAGAAAGGCGTCGAAGGCCTCGTACCGCTCACCTGACATCGGCTCGCGCAAGTCAGCGGTTGAGAGCTCCGCCTGAATCATCGCCGAGACCTGGTGGCCGATCATATCGGCTGTTGTCGTCGCCATTTGCTCTGCGATCTGAATGGAAAGGAACCATGCCAGCGTGCCACCTAGTATTAATAGAATGATCAGGCTAAAAGCGGCGAACTGATGGCTGGGAGAAATTGACGGCTTTTGGCCTGGTTCAAGTGATAATAGGAACTGATTGTGTTTATCCATGTTATTCACTCACCTTACGCACCGCCTATGATTCCCTCCCGAAGGACATCGGGACGATGTGAGCGGAGCGAAGGGTCTCTAATCCAAGCCCGACGCCATTTATTTTCTGAACCGAGATTCAATTCATTTTCTACTTCTTCACCCCAAACTTCTTCATCAAGACATCCGTCAACGTTGGCTGGCCGATCTCCTGCAATTCGTAGCGCACACGCTGGTGCGGCTTCGTGATCTTCATCACGCGGGAAAGGTCAATCGGCGTACCGATGATGACCAGGTCCACATCCGAGGCGTTGATCGTTGCTTCGAGGTCTTTGGTCTGCGCATCGCCATACCCCATGGCAGGCAGGATCGGACCCGTCTTCGGGTACTTGACGTATGTTGCTGCAATCGACTTCACAGCAAACGGACGCGGGTCAACGATCTCTTTCGCACCAAATCTTCGGGCGGCGATATATCCAGCGCCGTAGGCCATCTCACCGTGAGTCAGAGTCGGGCCGTCTTCGATCACCAAAACGCGTTTGCCGAGAATCGCAGCGGGATCATCCACAAAGAGGGGAGAGGCGGCTTCGATCTGTAGCGCATTCGGGTTCAATTTGCGAAGCGACTCGCGCAGCTTGATCACATTCTCCGCGTCTGCCGTATCCACTTTATTGATGACGAATACATCCGCCATGCGCACGTTGGTTTCGCCAGGATAATAAGTGGATTCATGTCCAGGACGATGCGGGTCAGCTACAACAATTTGCAGGTCAGGCACATAGAACGGGAAATCGTTATTGCCGCCGTCCCACAAAATAATATCCGCTTCCGCCTCGGCCTTGCGAATGATCTTCTCGTAATCCACGCCTGCATAAATAATCACGCCATTATCGATGTGAGGTTCGTACTCCTCGCGCTCTTCGATGGTGCATTCATATTCATCGAGATCGTCATAATTTGCGTAACGCTGCACTTCCTGCGCCACAAGATTTCCATAAGGCATCGGGTGACGAATCGCGGCGACTTTGTATCCCATCTCCTTGAGGATCAAAGCCACGCGCCTCGTGGTCTGACTTTTACCTGATCCCGTCCGAACGGCGCTGATCGACACGACAGGCTTGTTCGACTTGACCTGCGTATACTTCGTGCCCATCATACGGAAGTCCGCGCCCGCCGCATTGACCATCGCAGCTTTGTGCATCACATATTCATGCGGCACATCGCTGTAGGAAAAGACAACCTGCTCCACGCCATATTTCTTGATCAGGTCAAGCAGCTCTTCTTCCGCAAGGATGGGAATGCCTTTTGGATACAAGTCACCAGCCAACTCGGTCGGGTAGAGGCGGCCTTCAATGTCGGGAATTTGAGTCGCAGTGAAAGCCACCACTTCGTAATCCTTATTCCCACGGAAAAAGGTGTTGAAGTTGTGGAAGTCGCGCCCCGCGGCGCCCATGATAAGGGTTTTGATCGGCATAGGAATCTCCTATCGTACAAACTGCACTGGGGACGCGTCCCGCTCTGTGAGGCAGTGTCCGACACAACTCCGCTTTGGTTTTGAGTCAGTCGTTTTTACCCAATACGGTCTCATAGATTGTATTAAACGGGAAAACAGGCGGAAAGCCAAGATAACTTTCAGCCTGTTTTTGGTATGACAGTTGTTTTGCAGAAACCCTCATGCTGGATTTTATTTCCCTCCCTGTATGGCGTGCTGCTCTTTTTCAATGTTATAATGACCAACATGATTGGTTGTATGACCAATTATGTTGGTCATTGAATTTCGGAGACTTAATCACTCACCTTACGCAGTCCGCTCTGCAGGGTGGGATACTTGCCCAAAACATCTAACGCAAAGACGCGAAGGCCCAAAGGGAAATAAAACTTCGCGTCTTTGCGGCTTGGCGTTAAAATTTTCGGCAAAGAGTTCTTCCGTGCGTAAGGTCAGTTAATCATGCTAAAAACACTTTTGGGTTCGCTTAGCGCAGAGCACGCGTTGATTTTTATCCTTGCCCGTGAAGAGGGATACGCAAGGGATATTGCCCGATTCCATGAAAGGGATTTGTACGCCATTCAAAAACAATTGGATAAACTGGAAGCAGGCGGTATTTTAGTCAGCCGGCTGGCTGGAAGAACGCGCTTGTATATATTCAACCCGCGCTACCCTTTTTTGAATGAACTCAAGGCCTTGCTGCAAAAAGCCCTTTCCTTTTATTCCGTGGAAGATCAGGAGAAATTGTTGATGAACAGGCGCAGACCGCGCGCAAAAGGAAAACCTTTATGAAAACCATCAAAAATATGAGCCTGGTGGAACTTGCGGCTTTCATCCAGTCGCATTTGAGAAAAGAAGGGATTGACGTTGTCCTTTCCGGCGGCGCCAGCGTGACTTTGTATAGCAGCAGTAAGTATGTCTCACACGATCTTGATTTGATAAATGTGGGTTTTGTGAAAAGAACAAAAATCAGGAACGCGATGGCAGAGATCGGTTTTCAGGAAAAAGGACGGGTGTTTGAAAACCCTGAAACAGAATACCTTGTGGAATTCCCTGATGGCCCGCTTTCAGTAGGTGAGGAGCCTGTCAAAGAGATCATGGATGTGAAATTGCCAACAGGTGTCTTGAGGGTTGTTTCCCCAACCGATTGCGTCAAAGACAGGCTCTGCGCCTATTATTTTTGGGGAGACCAGCAGGGTTTGGTGCAGGCAATTTTAGTTGTCAAAAACCAAAAAGTTGATTTGAAGGAAGTTGAACGCTGGTCAAAAGTGGAAGGGAAACTTTTAGAGTTTCGATCTTTCAAAAATAAAATTGATTGAAATTTTCCTCACTCCAACGCCCGCCTCACCGGCGCCGTCAAACAATGGATTGCCCCATAGCCGCTCACCAGTTTGTTCAACTCCGCGCTTAGCACACGGAATCCGCGTTTCTCCAATTCATTGATCACGCGGGTGTTTGTGGAGAGCGCCATGATTACCGCCTTATTTCCCAAATTCAGCAGGTTTGTAGCAAAGTTCTTCTGTTCCTCTTCGTTCACTTCCAAAATCTCGATCCCCTTTTCTGAAAGAAACTCACGAAACCCGCCTAATTCCTCGATGATAAAGCTGTCCATATTGCGGGAAATGCGGATGACTTCGCGTTGGTCAAGCTCCTGGTCGTAAGCCATCACCAGGCCAGGGGCGAGCGGGATCCAGAACATATCCAGGTGCATGATGCGCATATGTTCCTCGGTGGGCGCTCCGAACACCTCGGCCTCAGCCACATGCCTTTTGTTGACCACCGCCACGGTTTGAATGCCTTTGTGTTCCAATTCCACACCGATTTTTTTGGATAAATTTTTGACTGCGCTTATCGTAGTCCGCGCACCGACGCCGATATAGCAGGTATCTCCCAATATGGCGATATCCCCGCCTTCGATGGTTCCGTGGTCGATTTCCACCAACTGATTCCCATACCCTAATTCCAGCAGAGCTTGTTTGAAAATTTCAACTTCGGGTTTGCGGATATTCCATTTCAATACCGACAGGACGACCCGATCCGTGAGCGTCTGTGATTGATCCCTGCCGTAAAAAATATTCGCGAGCGGCAATTCGTGAGACAGGCTGAGTAGATAATTCAGGCGGATTGCCCCAACCTCACCGTATGCTTGAACATCCTCCTGTAATATTTGGCTAATTTCCCTTTGCACCTGCAAATAGATTTGATCAATATCCCCGTGAATACCTTCGTGGGAAAAATCAGCGATCTTACGGGTGCGGTGAGTTTCATAATATTCACCTGCCCGCTGAAGCAGCGCTTTTTCGAATTCGATAAGGCTTTTGGGTTCGTTTGGATTTTCCCTGAGCGATAACGCTTTTGCAAGCGCATCCTTTGCGCGCGTGATTTTGATTCCCTCCCCTTCGATGAGTTCCTGCATATGCCTGAACTCCCTGCGCGCTTCCTGCACATCGTAGTAGCTGAAGAAAAGACTCTTTGATTTCGGAAGCAGTTGCCCCAGTAAAGCCTCGATGCCAGGCTCGCCCCAAACCAATACTTCTTCCAAAGGATGCGTTTCGTCAAATATATTTGGGTTCATTATTCACCAATAAAAAAACAGACCAAACAATAAAAGTTCGGTCTGTTTCTAGTTGATATCTTTTTGCTTATAAACCTCAACTACATGACATCGGGAGCTTGAATATCAAGCAGCCTGAGAGCGTTGGCAATCGTCTGCTTTGAAGCGGCGATCAAACGCAGGCGCGCGTTTTTGACGCTTTCATCTTCCGTCTGCAAAACATTGACTGCATGATAAAAAGAGTGGAACGCATTCGCCAGATCATACGCATACGCCGCCATTATCAGCGGACGATATTCAGCCGCCGCCTGCTGCACGGCGTTGGGGAAGTGGGAAATCTTTTCGATCAACTCAATTTCATGCTTGGTCAGTTCATAGTTGAAAGTCGAAGGTCGAAGGTCTAACTTTCGACCTTCGACTTTTGACTTCTTCAATATAGAGTTTGCCCTTACATACGCATTCTGAATATACGGCCCCGTCCGTCCGTCAAAAGATAAGGCCTCGTTGATATCAAAGACAATGTCCTTGTTATTGTCCACCGAAAGCATCGAGTAGATCAGCGCGCCCATGCCGATTTGATAAGCGATCTTCTCGCGTTCCTCGGCTGGGATATCCGCGCTCTTTTCAGATTCCACCAAAAGCACACGCTTCACGGCTTCATCGGCAACATCCTTGAACAGCACCACCCGTCCGCGCCGCGCAGACATGGCCCCCTCGGGCAGGCTGACAAATCCGTAGCCGAGATGATGGCATTTTTCAGCTTGCGGGAAACCCCATAACTTCAAAATGGCAAAGGCTTGTTGCAAGTGCAACGATTGGCGCACATCCACCACATAGATCGAGCGATCCACATGATATTTCTCGAACTTCACTTTTGCCAACGCAAGGTCTTTTGTTAAATAAAGTGTTGTCCCATCGCGGCGCAAAATCACATTCGTGCGATATTTTTCTTTTGTCAGCCCAAGTTTTTCGTCGATCTTCACGATTACCGCGCCGCCGTTCGGGCGCTCATCGGTGGCAATATCTTTCTTGATCAATTCATCAACGATCACTTTGGACGGCTCATCCACTTCACTTTCGTAGAACCACACATCCATTTTCACATCGAGCATGTGCAGCACATCGCGCAGTTCTTCCAAACTCCACTCGCGTGTCACGCGCCACAAGTTGCGCACGTATTCATCACCTGCATCCCATTTGCGATACATCTCGCGCCGCTCGGCATCATAGGCTTCACGCTGCGCGATTTCTTCGGGCGTTTCATTATCTTTCTTTTCAAGCAGGGCAGTGGCTTCCACATACAATTTCGCCAGCCATTGTCCGCGCTCATGCACGCCTTCAGGCTCCTGACCCTTATATAACTTGTCATAGATCCACATCACAGTAATGACGCCGAGTCCCAAATCACCTGGGTAGGAAGCGCGGATCGTTTCAAAGCCTGCGAACTCAACCAGCCTCGCCAGCGCTTCGCCTAAAATCGTATTGCGCGCATGTCCAATATGAAATGAGTGATGCGTATTCGGCTGGGCATATTCCACCATCACTCGTTCAGATTTTTTAACGCCGCGCCCAAAGTCCACGCCTGAATTAAGAACTTCATCCACAACGCGGCGGGCATAATCAGATGTCTTGAAGTAGACATTGAGATAGCCTTTGACCGCCTCGACGTGACTGATCCCGTCCACGCTTCCGATCTGCGCTTTTACCTGCTCGGCAATTTCCTGGGCTTTTTGCGGCGCTGGAAGTTTGTTCCCTTTGCCCAATTTCGCTTCGTTGGCGGCGGTCTGGAAAAACGATGTGGCAAACCCCCATTCACCCGAGAAGGGGATGGGCTGCCATTTCAACTCTGCCAAAGCAATATCATTGGCGGAGCAGAAGGCCTTTATTTTTTCTTCGATGAGTTGTTGTTCTTTTTGAAACATGATTTTTTGGATTATATCAGGTAGGCCTATGAACTCCGAAGGAGTGAAAGGATTATAGAACTGAGAAATTGACAACCCAAATGCCGAAGGGGTGATATGGATTTGGACGCAGCTATGGCATCCCTTCGGGATTGTTTCCGCGTCCGGCGGTGGCGGCGGCAGCGTGGCGTATGCCTGAAAACAGAGTCAGGCCAACGGTTTAGGTTGAGGCGTTTTTTTTGAGAGTTTCATTCCAAAGTGGGCAGTCCAATTATCGGCTTGGAAGCATCCGAATGAGTTTGTCAATTCCCACATAATGTGCTGCGGATTTATAAACAAAAGCGGGAGCCTTTCGACTCCCGCGCTTGTACAAGTTTGAAACTCACC
>CAKKRM010000210.1:29343-30805 GCA_919902735.1 Anaerolineales bacterium
TAAACAAAAGCGGGAGCCTTTCGACTCCCGCGCTTGTACAAGTTTGAAACTCACCCGGACTACTTGGATTTCTTCGAGCCCTTTTTCTTTTCTTCACCGAAATGTTCATCGGGAACAAAAGTAGCAAGCTTCTTCATCAGGCGTCCCTTGCGGCGGGAGGCGTTGTTTTTGTGGATCACGCCCTGCTCTGCGGCTTTGTCCAACATGCTGATGGCCTTCAAGACGGCAGCTTTGGTTTCGGGATTGCCTTCTGAAAAGGCGGTGCGCGCGATGTTCACAGCGGTGCGGGCGGCGCCACGGAATGTACGATTGCGAACGCGGCGCTTTTCGTTCTGACGATTGCGTTTGATTTGTGACTGAATGTTAGCCAAGGTCTTCCTCCAAAAATTCTTTCCTTACTTTTCTTTACGACAGCGGTGTATTTTACATGGGCGCTGTATATTTGTCCAGTAATTTGAAGATAAATCTGCAAGCAATTTGCCCGCGTATTTATGAAGAAGTTACGGAGTATTGGTCGCCGTAGGCGCCGCATTGACCGGCGTCAGCGTGGCGCTGGGCAGAAAGGTGCCGGGGCCTGGGGTAATGGGGGTGCTGGTGGGTGGGCGGGTGGCCGTTGGAGTCACCATGTTGACAGGGATCATCAGCAGGTCGCCAATCTCGATGGCGTTCGGGTCCGCGATGTTGTTTTCTTTGATGATGTCGTCGATGGTGCTGTTGTAGAGCGCCGCAATACTGCCAAGGGTATCCCCGGCCTTCACGTAATAAGGTTCCAGTGAACCACGCGGCAGGTTTGGCGGGATGAGCGTGGCGGTTGGCAGGGGCATCCCTGCGTAGGGGAGCCGAATGATCTGGCCGGGAATGATGATCGGGTTGGCCGGGTTGATGCCCGTCCCTGTCTCTTCCACGTAGGGGTTCAGGTAATAGATCAGTTCAATCGCATCTTCGCCGAGGCTGTATTTTTCCACGATGAGGGCCAGGTAATCGCCTGCCTGCACGCTGTACGTAAACGGCGAAGAGAAGGTTGGTGTAGGGGTGATGGTGGCCGTGGAGGTTTCCGTGGGCGTTAAAGTAGGTGTGGATGTGTTGGTCGGGGATGGCGTGATGGTTGGGGTGGGGGTTTCAGTGGCAAAAAGGCTGGATACCGGATTGTTCGGGGTACTGACAAGCCAGTAAACCAACATGCCAATGCCGCCCAGCACAAGCGCTCCTGCGAGAATGTAGATGATGTTCGGGTTATTGCGCTGCCTGCGTTTGCGGTAGGCGTTGATGACATCCGAAGAAGAAGTTGAAGATATGGGAGGTTTATTATTCATCGAGTCCTGTCCTTTTTGCAAAGCGTGATAAATGCAGTTTGATGTCCCACGCAATGTAAAATAATTCTACCTGAAAAACGGATGTTGTGTGCGGGGGGGTGTGGTCTAAAGTTTCGGAGGATCATGTCGCTGGTAAAGGGACTTGCCGA
>CAKKRM010000211.1 GCA_919902735.1 Anaerolineales bacterium
CTTCGCTCCGCTCACATCGTCCCGATGTCCTTCGGGAGGGAATCATGCGCGGTGCATAAGGTGAGTTAATAACGTTGGCTTCAGCCTAATGTGACCTTGTCGAACTTGTATTGACGGGCAAACTGACGGTCAACTTCACTCCGTTGCCTGCTTCGCTTGAAATGCTAATCTTCCCGCCATGCAGCCGCACGATCTCCCGGGCAATGGAAAGTCCGAGTCCCGTTCCGCCTGACTGACTCGAACGGTCTGCGTCGACACGGTAAAAGCGTTCAAACATGTGTGGAAGATGCTGCGCTGAAATCCCCGCTCCGCTGTTATGGATCGTCGCTTGTATTTCGCCCTGGGAGTTCCAGGCCTCCATATTAATCAGACCGTCTGCTGGCGTATACTTCACGGCATTATCCAGCAAATTCACAAAGAGACGGGTTAGTTGATCTGTATCGCCGTACACCGGCAGATGATTGGGTATTTGCATGTGCATTGTCACCCCCTTCTCATGGGCAATGGGCTGAAATTGCTCCACGATCACATCCAGTAATTCCTTTAAATTAAGAGAAGCCTTGTTCAACGAAAGTTCATTGTGATCCGAACGCGACATAAACAGGAGCGCATTGCTCAGGCGAATCAACCTTTCGACCTGCACTAATAACTCCTGCAATTTCATTTCATAGTCGGATGAATTTCGCGGACGATTCAACGTGACTTCGATCTGCCCTTTGAGAATGGTCAACGGAGTCCGCAATTCGTGAGCTGCGTCGCTGGTAAATCGGCGTTCATGCTCAAAAGCAGATTGCAATCGCTCAAGCATTTGGTCAAAGGTATGAGCCAGCCTGCCGATTTCATCCTGCGGACCTTGATACTCCAGCCGCCTGGAGAGATCGCGGGCTGAAATTTCCTGCGCAGTCTGTGTAATTTTCTGAATGGGATGCAAGGCGCGGTTGGATAATAAATATCCGCCAAAGCCAGCAAATAATAAAAGCAGGGGAATTCCAAAAAGTAATTGACTGCGCAATTCCTGCATGGTCAGCAAGACATCGTCAAGAGATTGCGCCGCCTGCACAAAGCCAATGATTTGTCCATTTGTATCCAAAATTGATTGACTGTAAGTTCGCCATTCTTCGCCGCTGTCTTTGTCGCTTTGCGTGGAATATCCTTCCCGACCCGTCCCCCAGAGTGACTCGTTTTGGGCTGCGCCATAGGTATCCCACAGCATACCTTGCGAAGAAATGACCCGCATCGCAAACTTTACAGTCTCTGGTTGTGGCTGCCCGACATTATCAAACGTCAATTTGCCGGTCTCGATCAGATCTTCCTCATCCATGGCGGCAATCGTTTTTGAAACGGTGATTTTGAGCGACGTATCCAGTGCGCTTATCAAACCATTCTGAAAACGCGCCAGAAGATAAACGGCAAACAGAATAAACGTGACCGCCATGAGGAACAAATACCACAGGGTCAGCCGCGTGCGTATTGGGATGCGATAACGCAAATAATCAGTCATCGCGCGCGTCCTCACTCAATCGATAGCCCACACCCCGCACGGTATGAATGAGCGGAAGGGCAGCGCCCTGGTCAATTTTGCGGCGCAGGTAACCGATGTACACATCCACTACATTGGTATCGCTGAAAAAATTGAAATTCCAAACATGCTCGATGATTTGTGTACGGGTCAACACCTGATTAGGGTGTCGAAACAGCATCTCGAGCAGCGCAAACTCACGCGGGCTTAGTTCGATGCGTTGCCCATCGCGGCGTACCTCTCGTTGGGCAACATCCATTTCCAGGCCTCCCATGCGGAATAGGTTTCCAGCTTGCAATGGGGGTCGGCGCAACAAGGCGCGGATGCGGGCAAGTAACTCAGGAAACGCAAAAGGTTTGACCAGGTAATCATCGGCGCCAAGGTCCAAACCACGGACGCGGTCATCGAGTCCATCACGGGCAGTGAGCAACAGCACGGGCGTTTTAACATGACGTTCGCGCATTTCGCGCAGGATATCCAAGCCGTTCATTTTAGGGAGCATAATGTCCAGCACAACGGCATCATATTCAAAAGCAAGCGTATAATCCAGACCTTCAACGCCATCACGGGTAACATCCACCGCATAACCAGCCTCGGTCAACCCCTGTTTGATGAATCCTGCAACACCTGCTTCATCTTCAACGACCAGAATTTTCATGATCGACACTCCATGTCAACAGCAATTCGTTTTTTTCCATTATGACACATCATTCTAAGAAACCAGTAAGACCCAGGTTGTTTCAAATAATATGGCAAATAACATCCCATTCCAATGTCATCCATCACTGGCTCATAATTCACCCCATGCTATACTTCTAATTGTGAAATTTATCACCATAAAGGAATTAATATGACAAACGAAGATCCCAGAATTTTGGAATTGAGGAAGATGCGCGCCAAAGCCCTCGAAGGCGGCGGCGAAGAACGCAACGCGAAACAGCGTGCCAAAGGAAAGTTGACGGCGCGCGAACGGGTTGAGCTACTACTTGACCCAGGCACGTTCAACGAGATCGAGCCATTCATCACCCATCAAGGCGATGAGTTGAATTTGCTGAAGGAAAAATTTTATGGGGATGGAGTCATCACAGGCTACGGACAGATCCACGGGCGGACAGTTTATCTATATTCACAGGATTTCACAATATATGGCGGCACACTCAGCGAGATGCAATCACACAAAATTTGCCGTGTGATGGATCTGGCAGTTCGCAACGGCGTGCCGTTTATTTCACTGATCGACTCGGGCGGCGCGCGCATTCAAGAAGGCGTGCGTTCGATGGGCGGTTATGCCGAAATATTCAGACGCAACGCGCAATACTCTGGCGTGGTGCCGCAGGTGAGCGTGATGCTTGGCCCATGCGCGGGCGGCGCGGCCTACTCCCCCGCTTTGACGGACATGGTCATCATGGTCGAAAAATCATCGTTCATGTTTCTCACTGGGCCAGATGTAATTAAAGCTGTAACGGGCGAAGTGATCGACTCGGAATCATTGGGCGGCGCGAGTGTGCATACATCCGTCAGCGGCGTGGCGCATTTGAGCGTTCACAGTGAAAAAGCCGCGCTCGATATGGCGCGTCACTTCCTTTCTTATTTGCCATCCAACAACGTGGAGAATCCGCCGTATGTTCAACCTGCTGATTCACTCTCGCGAATGGATGAAGAATTGAATCACATGATTCCATTGGATGCAACGGAACCATACGTGATGCATCAGGTGATCGAAAAAATTATCGACACGGATACCTTCCTGGAAATTCAACCTGATTGGGCGCGCAATGCCATCGTTGGTCTCGCGCGCATCGGCGGACACGGTGTTGGCATCGTCGGTCAGGAGCCTGCCATCATGGCGGGCGTCATCGACATCGACGCCGCCGATAAGATGACCCGCTTCGTGCGCATGTGCGACTGCTTCAACATTCCGCTCGTCACATTCGTGGACTCGCCTGGCTTCCTGCCTGGCATCGCACAGGAACATGGCGGCATTATTCGTCACGGCGCAAAACTTTTGTACGCGTATTCCGAAGCCACAGTGCCGAAGATTTGCGTGATCACACGCAAGGCCTATGGCGGCGCGTATGTGGTGATGTCCAGCAAGTATCTCGGCACCGATGTCACCTACGCGTGGCCGTCTGCTGAGATCGCAGTCCTCGGCGCGGAAGGTGCGGCAAATATTTTGTTCAAGAAACAAATTGAAACCGCAGCCGACCCTGCTGCGGAACGCAAAAAGCTCGCCGCTGAATATCGCGAGAAGTTCAACAATCCATATTATGCCGCTTCCACGGGCTATGTAGATGACATCATCGAGCCGCGCGAATCAAGGCCGAAGATCATCGCGTCACTTTCAGCGCTCCGCGACAAGTACGCGCCTGCACCTCCGCGCAAGCATGGGAATATTCCAGTGTGATTCGTGTTACGTGTTGCGTGTTCCGTTGACGAAACACGCAACACGTAAAAATTGGAACCTCTTATGAATAACTTAATCCTTTCCCTACAAATCACCGCCCTCGGCATGGGGCTTGTCTTTGGTGCGATTCTTTTGCTGTGGTTGATGATGGTGATATTGACATTGCTTACCGCTGAGAAAGAATCCCCTGAAGATAAAAACGCCTCCGACTCCCCCCCGCCTGATTCGGTTTCTGAAACAGGATACAAGCTGAAAGCTGCTGCAATTGCCGTAGCAGTGGCGCTCGCCGAGCAGGAGTTATCGTCCGCGCATCCACTGCCTGAGCCGCCCACAGCGATTGTCTCTGCATGGCAGTTGGGTATGCGGACGAGTCAACGCTCGCAAAAAGGGAATTTTAGAAGGCATTAATTCTGGAGTGCGCGAGCTTGCTCCCGCATGTGTGACAGCCTGCTGTCACACTCCAAAGGAATAGCACATGAAATACAAAATCACAGTCAACAATCAAACATACGAAGTTGAAATTGAAAACATCAACACGCGTCCCGTCATTGCTTTCGTGGATGGGGATCGGTTTGAGATCATGCCTGGGGACGTGAATCAGGCTGAAACAAGAAAAGAAGCGGGTGGGATGATGGAGAAAAAATCCTTTAATCCGAATCCTGTTTCAGTTGCCGCGTCGGCTCCCAATCCTGCATTAAGCGGAAATAACTTAACCGCTCCCCTGCCAGGAACAATAGTTGACGTGTTCGTGAAGCCTGGCGACAAAGTGGAAGCGGGGCAGGTTGTGCTGATCATCGAAGCGATGAAGATGAAGAACAGTATTCGCTCGGTGTATAGCGGAACGGTGAGCGAAGTGCTCATCAGCGCGGGGCAAAGCGTGGCGCACAAACAGGCGCTGGTGAAGTTTGCAGATTTGGGCGGGGCATCGTGGATGTGAAACGAGTTGCAGGTTACAAGTTGAAGGTTGAAGGAATTTTATGGATTTAACTTCTTTATTGCCTGAATTACTAAAAGGCTTTACTCATTTCACACTCGGCAATGCGGTGATGATATTTGCCGCGTTGATATTGATCTACCTTGCAGTCTTCAAAGAGATCGAACCTGTGTTGTTGTTGCCAATTGGCTTCGGATGTTTGCTGGCAAATATTCCGATGGCAGGCATGACCGCCGCCGAAGGCATGACAAAAGTTTTGTACGATGCTGGCATCAAAACAGAATTGTTTCCGCTGCTGATTTTCATCGGCGTAGGTGCGATGATTGATTTCTCACCACTGCTTGCGCAACCGCGCATGGTGTTGCTCGGCGCGGCGGGACAATTCGGAATCTTCGGCACATTGATACTGGCAATTTTATTGGGCTTCCCATTGAATCAAGCCGCTTCGATTGGCGTGATCGGCGCAATCGATGGGCCGACATCCATTTTCGTGGCGACCAAACTTGCGCCCGAATTGCTTGCGCCTATTGCCGTGGCGGCGTATTCCTATATGAGTCTGATTCCCATCATCCAGCCGCCTTTGATGCGATTGCTGACCACAAAAAAAGAACGATTAATAAAAATGGAATATGCGCCAAAACCCATTTCAAAAAAGACGTTGATCTTTTTCCCTATTGTGCTGACAATCGTTATCGGCTTGCTTGTCCCAGAGGCGACTCCATTAATTTCCATGCTCATGCTTGGAAATCTGCTTAAGATGTCTGGCGTGGTGGATAGACTCAGCAAGGCCGCAGAGAACGAGATCATCAACATCACCACCCTGTTTTTGGGGCTGGCAATCGGCTCCACCATGAGCGCCGCCGCTTTCCTCAATTTGGATACGGGCAAGATCATGATACTGGGATTGTTCGCCTTCGTGCTCGATACCGTTGCAGGATTGCTGTTCGGAAAACTGATGTGCGTCGTCTCAGGCGGCAAGATCAATCCACTAATTGGCGCGGCGGGGATTTCCGCTTTTCCGATGGCAGGGCGGCTGGCCGCGAAAACCGCCAATGACGAGGACCCGAATAATTTCATCCTCATGCACGCCATGGGAGCGAATACCGCAGGTCAACTGGGGAGTGTGATCGCGGGTGGGATTTTGCTTTCAGTTGTGAGCAAGATGCTGGGGATTGGTTAACTCTTGTTCAATTCTTCGTTGTAGACGATCACGCGGTTTTTCCCCCCAGCTTTGGATTCATACAACGCCCGGTCGGCTGCTTCCAATACCTTTTGCCCATCCTGCCCATGCTGAGGGTAGGATGCAATGCCAATGGAAAGCGTGGCTTGTAAGGTTTGCCCGTTAAAGCTTTTTTGCAGCATTTGGAATGCCCGCCGCCATTGATGCGCCCGTTTCATGGCGCCTTCAACGGTGGCGTTCGATAATAGTACGGCAAACTCGTCACCGCCATAACGACAGCTCACGTCTCCCTGGCGGATGTTATGTGTCAGGATCGCGGCAAGCGACTTCAAGACCATATCCCCGGCGGGGTGTCCGTGGCGGTCATTGAGCGCCTTGAAATTATCAACATCGATCATGGCAATGCAAAAATTGGCGTCATTTCGTTTGGCCTGGGCCGACTCACGCTCCAGCGCCTCTTCGAGGATGCGGCGATTGTACAACCCGGTCAACGGGTCGCGGATGGCCTGTTCGCGCAATTGATCTTGCAGGGAGATGATCTCCTGCATTTGGGTTTGCAGGCGCAGGTTTGCATCCTGCAATTCTTTTTCCATAAGTTTCCGCTTGGTAATATCCTGTTTAATGGCGATGTAATTCGTCATTTCCTTTTTTTCATTGTAGACGGGCGCGATGGTCATTTCTTCCACAAATAGATGCCCATGCTTGTGGCGGTTGACGATCTCTCCCTGCCAGACCTGCCCGGAGAGGATGGTGCTCCACAGTTTTTCATAAAACGAATTATCCTGCGCGCCCGATTTCAAAAAGGACAGGTTTTTACCCGACACTTCATCGATTGAATACCCTGATATTTCTGTGAAGGCGCGGTTGACCCAAATACACTTCCCGCCCAGGTCGGTGATCACCACGGCGTTGACGGCGGCATTCAGCGCCGCGCTTTGCAGGTTGATCATTTCATTGCGCTGGTTGATCAGCCTGTCGGCCTGGTTCCTGCTGGTTACATCACGCGCAAGAATGACGCGCCCGGCAAACTCTCCCTGCGGATCTGTCAGGGGTGTAATGACCAGTTCCAGGTCGAGGGGCGAAGCGGCATTGATCGTAATGGTCTCGTTGATATTCATCGCATCTCCATGGTTCCCGAGCAATTCAGGCAATTCCTTCAACAACGCGGAGACCGGCTGGCCCGTAATTTGGGAATGCTTTACATTCAACCAGTCCTGCCCGACGTGGTTGATATCCACCACGCGGTTTTCAACATCCAGCACCAAAACCATTTCTGGAATTTTCTCGAAAATGATCTCGCGCGCAATGGGCGCGAGGTCTAAAAACTTCAGGCGGAAAACGCTAAAGCTGTACAACACCCCTGTAAGCATAAATGCAACTGGAGTAAAGTCTACGGGGATGTAGGTCTGCGGAAAAAGATACCGTCCAAACTGGTAATATAAATTAACAAAAATGGGGATCAATATCCCCAGCAAAAGCATGGCGCTTTGTCGGCGGTAAATGCCGGGGGAGCGCACAACGGTCCGTAAAATCACAAAAGAGCCAAGCGTCAACAAAAAGTAATTCTGCGTCATCTGCACCCAATACCAAACGCCCCCCCGAAGGCTGATGGGACCCATATGGACATCGTATCCAAGCGACGCATAATGGAGGTGGCTAAACGGCGATGCCAGCAGGGTCAGGGTAATGGCTGGGATGATGAATATTAAAACAATATACCTTCTCGAAAACCAGCGCGCCTGCTGGGTGTACACGAACGAGAACATGAACCACAGGGCCGGCATGGTGACAATGCTGATGTTTTCAATTTTCAACCAGAATATCTTTAGCGGTATCGAGGTGGTAATGATTTCCAACCCATAGGTCAGCGAGAAAAACCCAGCCAAAAACATGAGCAGCGCAAAATAACCCTGCCCGCCTTGCGCGCTTTTTTTACCGCTGCGCCAGGCCAGCCACAGGCCGATAAAAAAATTCAGGAATAAAATTCCCGAAATGACCGGGTACATTTCCATTGCCCCCATTATAAAGAAAAAAACGAGATTGTGCGCTATAATTAATTTGTCTGACAACTACCCTCAGGAGAAACCCATGACCACGATTGACCTGACCCTTCACAAAGACCGCCGCGCCCGCGCCATTCAGCGCGCAAAAGAGCGCAACATCATCATCCCCACCTATGCCCAAATGAAAGACCCTTCCAAAATTCC
>CAKKRM010000212.1 GCA_919902735.1 Anaerolineales bacterium
CGCGCCTATCACCGGGCGCGGCAGGATTGGCAATTGCAGCAAGCCGGGCAACTGCTCCATCAACTCAAACATTATTCCCTGACCCCGGCCCAACGGGCCACCATCCTCACCCTTGAAGCCAACTGGCTCGCGCAACAAGCCCGCTGGCCTGAAGCCGCCAAAGCTTATGAACGTAGTCTTTACCTCAGGCCAGATAATGCCGCCACGCTTTCCGGGCTGGGCAACGCTCTGCGCCACATCCCGGATCGGATAGAGGAAGCCATCGCCCGCCAGCAACAGGCGTTGGCCTTCGCGGATTCCGACTCCCGCCCTGACATTTTGAATAACTTAGGCCTGGCTTACTATACTCCAAACGGGGTGAATTTTAACTTTTACTTTTGGCTGAAATCTGGTATATCTGGCTTTGAAGTTTCCAATCGCCGTGAGGCTTGCAATGATCAAAATCGAATTCACACCCGAAGAAATTGATGCACTTGAATATGAACGCTACCATCACCCGGATCCCAAAGTCCAAAAAAAGATGGAGGCTCTCTATCTCAAAAGCCAGGGGATAGCGCATCAGGAGATTTGTCGGCTCGTTCGTATTTCGAAACCGACCCTGGCCGCCTACTTGAAGCAATACCAAGACGGCGGTATTGAACAACTAAAAAAAACGGGTATACAGGCGCATCTAGCGAATTGGATGAACACGCTGCTGCGCTGGAAACCTATTTCAAGGAACATCCGCCGCGCACAGTAGTTGAGGCTCAACAAGCCCTCAAGGATCAGACGGGCATAGAACGCAGCCCGACCCAAGTCCAAGCCTTCATGAAACGGCTCGGGATGAAATGCCTGAAGGTGGGCTATGTCCCGGGCCGCGCTGCCAATCCAGACAAGCAGGCGGAACAGGAGACATTCAAAACCCAGAAATTAGAGCCTCGTTTAGCGGAGGCCAAGGCTGGGAAACGCAAGGTCTTGTTTATGGACGCGGCTCACTTTGTGTTGGGAGCCTACCTGTCCATGGTCTGGTGTTTTACCCGTTTGTTTATTGCCTCTCCTTCCGGACGTCAACGCTTCAATGTGCTCGGCGCAGTGGACGCCGTGACGAAAGAAATCTTCACAGTTACAAACGAAACCTATATCAATGCCGAGAGTGTTTGTCTTTTGCTAACGAAAATCGCCGCCAAGTATGCAGGCGAGTTGATTACGATTGTGCTGGATAACGCCAAATATCAAAAATGTGAACTGGTGTCGCGACATGCCGCCACCCTGGGCATTGAGTTGTTGTTCTTGCCAGCTTATTCGCCTCATCTGAATTTGATTGAGCGTCTCTGGCGCTATGTGCGCAAAGAGTGTTTGTATTCCAAGTACTATCCAAAGTTCGATGGGTTCAAGCAAGCCCTTACGGATTGTATCCAAAATGCCCATACGAAACACAGAGACGAACTGGAAACTTTGTTGTCGTGGAACTTTCAGTCTTTCGAAAAAGTAAAAATCTCAACCGTTTAGAGTATAG
>CAKKRM010000213.1:0-10958 GCA_919902735.1 Anaerolineales bacterium
AGCGTTGTATTCGTTGCTGAGGTCAAGTTCCGTTGCGCCCGATTGCAGGGCTTGTCCGATTTTCTTTTCTGCTTCGAGGTAGGGTTGGTCATTCATTGTCTTAACCTTGATTTTCCTGATTTACTTGATTGCCATGATGGATAGCTTGGATTATCTCGATTTTCAAAATCAGGGTAATCCTGTAATCCTTGTAATCATGGTTAAGATATTTTTGTTCGGCTTGGAGGTAGGGTTGGTCATGGGGCATGGGAACCCCCTTCCAACTTCCCCCAAAAGGGGGAAGGGCTGGTGCGTTTGGGATGAAGAGTTGGGTGAATCATTTGATATGCTTGTTTTGATTCTGGCATTGTGATGCTAACCTTATTTTGTTATTTAAAGAAAATCGCCCCGACGAATCAAGTCATAGGGCGAGAGGTTGTTCAAGATAAGATTTTGTCGTATTTGGAGTGTGTCCCAATCCAAAACCAGACAATACCATCAGGTTTTTCCTGCCGAGGGCGCGATATTGCGAGCCAACGCGCACAGACCATAATTTTCTTACGTCATCCACTTTCTTGAAATGCAAAGAAGGATGATATGGGTCGGATTTGAGCAGGTCAAAGTTCTTGTCTGCCAATTGCTGCACTTCTTTGGGAAGTTGCTGGTAATGTTGCCAGAAGCGGGGCAGGGTACGATGGTTCATAACGGTTTGCTTAAGCCAGCATTGTATTCCTTGTCCACCTCGGCAAGTAATTGGTCAAGACGACCCGATTTCGCGTCCGCTTCGATTTGCTTGTCCCACATTTCAGCGTAATATTCATCAAACCACTCACGGAAGCGATCTAACTCTTGTTCGGATAATTTGGTTACTGCCTGTTCAAGTTCAGTAATAGTCATAAGAAACTCCTTGCTATGAATGGCAGTATAGCATAATCACGGATTACTGTTCACTATTCACTGATTACTGATCACTGTTCACTGATAACTGTAAAACCCTCTCCCCGTTTTCCTTCCCAAATAACCCGCATCCACCATCTTTCTCAACAAATACGCGGGACGATACTTGTCTTCACCCAAATCCCTTTGCAAAACTTCCATTACGAATAAGACAACATCCAAGCCGATCAAATCCGCAAGGGTAAGCGGTCCCATGGGATGATTCATTCCCAGCTTCATCACCTGATCAATGGCTTCGGGCGTGCCGACATTTTCCTGCAAGGCGAAGATCGCTTCGTTGATCATCGGGCATAGGATGCGGTTCGAGATAAACCCCGGGGAATCGTTTGCTTCAATTGGATTCTTTTCCATCCGTTGGATCACTTCAAATGTCGTGTTTCGTGTTTCGTCTGTTGTCGCCAGTCCGCGAATGACTTCGACAAGTTTCATCAGCGGCACGGGATTCATGAAGTGCATTCCGATCACTTTATCGGGACGGCTGGTCACTGCGGCGATCTTGGTGATCGAAATCGACGAAGTGTTGCTCGCCAAAATCACGCCTTCACGGGCGTTGGCGTCCATGTCTTTGAAGATTTTGAATTTCAATTCGGGGTTTTCAGTGGCGGCTTCGATGACGAGGTCGACGTCTTTCATCGTGTCCATGTTCCCCACGAATTTGATTACATCTGCCGAGGCTTTTTGTTCCGCTGTGATCGTCTCTTTCTCCAAAAGTTTTGCCGTGGATTTGGCAATCGTCGCTCTTGCTTTTTCGAGCGCGGCGGGCATCACGTCCATGCAGGTGACCTGGTATCCCGATGTCGCCGCAACCTGCGCGATGCCGTTTCCCATAGTCCCTGCGCCGATGATGAAGATATTTCGAATAGTCATGGGGTCTCCTGGTCTTGTAGTCAAGTAGTCAGTTTGGCTTAAGTTCATGTCGTTTGATATCAGGTGGCTTGGCTGGATTTGCGCAAGTAGGCAATGAAGGCATTGACAGATTTTTTGGTCGTGGTAGCCATATCGTATACTTTTTGAAAGTCCTCTGCGCTGACATATTTACGATCAAGTGCAAGATAGATTTCAGATTGAACTTCACTGGCGGAGCGCCGTGCATATTTCAAGAAGCGTATAAACTCGGCATCGGAACCATCATCGAATCCTTCAGCGATGTTGTGCATGATGGAGCCAGCAGCGCCTTGGATTTGGTCGCGCAGACGAAAGTCTTTTGCGAATCTTCCCTGTTCTGTCAGATCGTAGACCAAATTTGAAAGCTCTCGCGCCTGCTGCCACGCGCGTATATCCTCAAATCGCTCAAGTTTCATTTTTCCTCCTTGGCAAACTGACTATCCGACCATACGACTATTCGACTGACTTCTTCCAAATTTTCACATTATTCTTGATCTGCTCAATATGCCCGGGGATATGACGTGAATAAATGTCGACCCATTTGTCGAAGGTGTACGGCTCGTTCATTTCGGGATGAACGATGGCGTGTATGAATACTTCATCAGGCTGTCTCTTGAGCAATTCGTAAGTCGTCTTTCTTGCCAGCCTCGTTATTTCCAGCGCGTCTTCGAGGTTGTGATCGTGATACTTTAAAGTGTCCGCCCATTGTGCCTGATCGTAACCCATCAAGATTCCGCCCGGTTCGACGATCAGTTTGCGCGCGCGTAAGGCCGCATTGGATTCACTGTCCGCGATGTGGATGATGATCTCGTGGACGCTCCATTCCTTCGGCTCAGGCTTGAACAACAGCGCCTCCAGCGGGACCTCGGCCAGTGCGGCTTTCAATAAGCTGAATCCACGCCCGTACAGTTCGATTTTTTCATTTCGCTCTTTGATATCCATTTTATTTTCCTTTGGTAATGCTATGGAGCAGGCGGAGTGGCAGTGGCTTCGATATTCTCCATCACTTCCACTCCTTCCGGCTCGCGCACAAAGACGGGCTTGTCAGAAGTATTGTTCCTGACCACTACACCCTCGTTGACAGTATTCAATTCGATGGAACGTCCGATGGTATTGAAAATCTGGTTGCCCTCGATCAGCAATCGGACTTCCCTGCCTGTCGGCAACTCGGAAACCCACGAGACAATGCCCGCATCGCACCCATTAACCTGGTTGTTGATCGCGCTGTTGTCACGCCTTTGAGTCCCCCAGCCTTCGAACGATTCCTCGGCGAAGGCAATGCCAGTGGGCTGTTTTCCTTCTCTCAAGTAGATACCCGTGCAGTACACCACGTTGTTCTGGACGATGACATGATACGAATTGTCCACATAGACATTGACGGAAAAGTTATCCCAGACGGTATTGTTTTCGATCAGCACGCTATATGACATTGTAGAGGCAATGCCCTCCCCGCAGTTTTCATACACTTTATTCCCGCGAATGATCACATCATGCGAGCCTCTTTCGGCTTTGATCCCGCTGCCCCAGCCGCCATCTGGATTATCACAATTCACCCTCCCGTTTTCAGTGACGCTGTAACGGACGGTGTTGTTTTCCACAGTGACATACTTTCCAAGAATCAAAATGGCATGGGATTCGCAATCTTCGACGATAAAATTCCTGACCGTGACGTAATCGCCCTTCACCTTTACGCATTGCGCGGTAAAGCCCTTTCCGTCAATTACAACAGGGTTGAATTTTGTCCCATCCTGGTCGATTGTGTATGTCCCTGAAACATTTGCTTTAATTGTCACATCGTTGGACTTGATCGTTACAAACGCGCCAACAACAAGCGCCAGAACACCTACAATGATGTAGATCAAAACCCCTGTATTATCTTTTTTGTTGAGGTGTTTCACCGTATCTTTGTTTAATCTGATGGGTTTGTTTGTTTTTTTCATAATATAAACCTGCCATAAAAAGATGAATGAAATCCTTTGAAGTTTCTATTCGATCTCCACCGCCATCGCCACCGCCTCACCGCCGCCGAGACATAATGAAGCAATGCCGCGTTTCAAGCCGCGATCTTTCAAAGCGTAGATCAATGTGGTCAGCACGCGCGCGCCGCTGGCGCCGAGTGGGTGACCGAGAGCAATCGCGCCGCCGTTCACGTTGACCTTGTCCCAATCCCAGCCCTGGTCGGCGAGGGCATATCCATCCGCAAGGACTTGGGCGGCGAAGGCTTCGTTGACTTCGATCAGGTCAACATCTTTCAAGGTCCAGCCGATTTTCTTCAAGAGTTTGGGAATGGCATGAGCGGGTGCAGCGAAAAGATACTTCGGTTCTAAAGCCGTCTGCGCGTAGCCAGCAATTGAGGCAATGGGCTTGAGATTATTTTTTTCAGCATAGGCGCGGGACGAGATCACCGCCGCCGCCGCGCCATCGTTCATGGATGAGGCGTTGCCTGCGGTCACTTTGCCATCGGCTTTGAAAGCGGGTTTGAGTTTGGCGAGTCCTTCGAGCGTGGAATCTTTGCGCGGGCCTTCATCTTTGTCGAAGACCGTCACGTCCCCTTTTCGGCCATGGATTTGGACAGGAACAATTTCCAGCGTGAACCGTCCCGCTTCTTGAGCCTCTACAGCTTTCAGGTGGGAGCGAAGCGCGAACTCATCCATCGCAGCGCGGGTCACTTCATATTCATCCGCAATGAATTCAGCGGCCATGCCCATGCCCCAATTTTCAAATGGATCCCACAAGCCGTCGTTGAGCAGGGCATCCGTCATTTGGGCGTTGCCGAATTTCAATTCGCCCATGCGCCCGTTGACGAGGTACGGAGCGCGACTCATCGACTCCATGCCGCCTGCGATGAAAAGCTCCGCATCGCCCGCGCGAATGGCTTGGGCAGACAGCATGGCAGCTTTCAAGCCCGAGCCGCAAACCTTGTTGACGGTGGTGGCGCTGACGGTGGCTGGCACGCCTGCAAAGATCGCCGCCTGCCGCGCGGGAGCCTGTCCCTCGCCTGCTTGAACGACGTTGCCCATCAATACTTCTTCAACATCTTTTGGGTTTATGCCCGCTCGTTCCACTGCGGCTTTGACGGCGATTGCGCCGAGGTTGGTTGCATTCATGCCGCTCAACGCGCCTTGAAATTTTCCAATGGGCGTGCGCGCGGCGCTGAGGATCACAGCTTCGTTTTCTTTGCTCATGGGTTTCTCCTGTGGGTATGCGGCTATTATAAAGCCTGTGGGGGGATGATATGTACGCACTTTCCAGTTCAAAATTTAACGCAAAGGCGCGAAGACGCAAAGAAAAAACATTAAGCCTTAGCGCCTTGGCGACTTCGCGTTAAAATTTTCCGACGGTTTTGCGCTGTAGCTCGTAGGGGCGGAGCGGCGCTCTGCCGCTACAAGTTAAGGTAAAATTTTGCCATGAATGATTTGAACCTGAATTCCCTCTATGATTTGATGGGCGGCGAGACGGGCGTCCGCACCCTTGTGAACCGCTTTTATGACCTGATGGATTCCTCGCCCGAAGCGAAGAACGTCCGCGCTTTGCACGCGGCGAGCTTGAGCCAGTCACGCGAGAAGCTGTTTATGTTCCTCTCAGGCTGGACGGGCGGACCTTCGTTATATATCGAGAAACATGGTCACCCGCAGTTGCGCCGACGTCACATGCCGTTTTCCATCGGTGAAGTGGAGCGCGATCAATGGCTGTGGTGTATGAAGCAGGCCATTGATGAAGGCGATTTCCTGCCCGCGGTGAAGGAACATTTGAAATCTCGTCTTTCTGAAGTGGCGGATTCTATGAGAAATAGAACGGAATGACGATGGACGATAGACCACAGACCATGTTCTGTCGTCCATCGTCCGTGGTCTATCGTCTAGCTCCCGATATTCTTCAACGCCTCGCGCTGACTTAATGGTCTCAATTCCTTTGTAGTTTTTACGAACTTCTTCACAGGCGCGGGATTTGTCCATGCGTATTGACGCAAGGCCCAGCCGATAGCCTTGTTGATGAAGAATTCATCCGAGCCGAGATTCTCTTTGATGATCTCGCACAGCAGGTCGAAGTCCGTGTCTTTTTTATAGCTGAGTTGGAAAAGCAAGGCCGTGCGGCGCAGCCACAAGTTATCGGACTTGCGCCATTTCTTTATATATTTTTCCTTCACTTTGGGGAAGCGTTTGAAATGTGCGCCGACTGTGTTGCCTGCAATTGTGTCCACCGTGTCCCACCACGATTTGGTGACGAGCAGATATTCAAGGGTGGTGATAAATTCCGGTTCGAGTTTATTTTCCAGTTTCCCCAAAAAACTTGTTGCCGCGTATTGAAATTCGCGCTGGGGCAGGCTCCACAGATCGCGGGAAATCGAATCAAGTTGATCGAGCGGGGGAAGCCCATGTTGTTGAATGAATTCCTTTTGCAATGCAGTTCTGATCGGCGTTTTGATTCCCAAATATTCAAACTGGCCGCGCATGTAGCTCTTCATTGGACCCGCCTTGGCAGGGTCCGCGTTTTGTTCGAAGAGGGATTTTAGGGAAAGAGTGTAGGGGTGCATGAAATCTCCTTTTTATTCCCCAAACGCATCCTTCACCCGTTTGTAGGTATCCTCCAACGTCTCGGGCAGGACGCGCGTCTCCCCAAGTGTGGACATGAAGTTCGTATCTCCGGCCCAGCGCGGAACGATATGAATGTGAACGTGCCCCAGCACGCCCGCACCCGCCGCCTCGCCGATGTTCGCGCCCATGTTGAATCCCTGCGGCTTGTAGATTTCACGCAGGGCCGTCATGCTGCGTGAAGTCAATTCCATCATCTCGGCGCGGGTCTCTGAATTCAGTTCTTCCAAATTAGGCGTATGTTCAAACGGGATGACCATCAAATGTCCGCTGGTGTAAGGGAAGCGGTTGAGGATCACATATGCAAACGTTCCACGGAAGGCGATCAGATTCTCCGCGCCGTCCGCTTTGGCTTGTGCGCTGCAAAATACACAGCCATCTTCTTTTGGGTTGCTTTCAATGTATGTCATACGCCAGGGTGACCAGAGATGTTTCATAGGGAAAGGGTGAAGGAGGAAGGATGAAAACCTTGTTTTTATTTCCTCAATTATAGGCGAAAAATCCCAACTTCACTCTTTCCCGTCACTTATTACTTTTTTTATTCAACCTGCAACTTTCAACCTGCATCCTTCATCCTTTTCTATTATCCTTCCGAATTCATCCTTTTTCGATTATCCTTTTCCCAATGCAACCCACATTATTTTCCTCCAATCACCTCACCGTCTCTCAGCTTACTTTCCGCATCCGCAAATTGCTGGAAGGCGATATTGAATTACAGGATGTGTGGGTGGAAGGGGAGATATCCAATCTCTCACGCCCCGCTTCGGGTCACATCTACTTCACGCTCAAAGACAAGAACGCTTCTTTAAAGTGTGTCATGTGGAAAGCAGATGCCATGCGTTCGCGCCCGAATCTTCAGGAAGGCGCGGCAGTCGAAGCGCATGGGCGCATCGCCGTTTACGAGCCGCAAGGGCAATATCAACTCATTGCCAGCCTCATCCAGCCCAAAGGCGAAGGCGCGCTCTTTCAGGAATTTTTACGCCTCAAAGCCATGCTCGAAGCCGAGGGACTTTTCGACCCCGAACGCAAACGTGAAATCCCTGAACGCCCGCAAATTATTGGCATCGTCACATCTGCAACGGGCGCGGCTCTGCGCGACATGCTCAACACCATCCTCCGCCGCCAGCCCATGCTTCAAGTAATTCTTGCTCCCTCGCCCGTGCAAGGCGTGGATGCGCCTCCTGCTCTTGTCAAAGCCATTCAATCCCTCGATCTCCAATCTCCCGATCTTATTATCTTGGCGCGCGGCGGCGGCTCCATCGAAGACCTCTGGGCATTCAACGATGAACGCGTTGTCCGCGCGGTTGCGGAGTCAAAAGCGCCTGTCATCTGCGGCGTGGGACACGAAACAGACTTCACCCTCTGCGACTTTGCTGCCGACCTCCGCGCCCCGACTCCCACCGCCGCCGCCGAACTTGCGACTCGGATAACGATTCAAGATATGCAAGTATCAATCTCCAATCTCCAATCCCGCCTCTTTTCTTTAACTTTGAGCCTGCTTGCTGACCAAAAGGCATTTGTCTCCTCTTTGGCATCCCGCATGAAATATGTTTCGCCCGAAAGACGCATCCAATCCGAATACCAGCATCTTGATGAACTTTCCCGCCGCACATTTTCTGCGCTGAATTATCGCATCCAACTGCAATCTGCAAACGTAGATGGGATATCGAAACGCTTGCAAGCCTTGAACCCTGAGGGTATATTATCGCGCGGATATGCTATCATCACCCGCAAGCAAGATGGCAAGGTCGTGAGTAAAGTCTCCCAGGCGCAAGGCGAAATGAACGTGCGTGTGAGCGATGGTGAGTTTGAAATAAAAAAATAGAATCATGTCATTCTGAGCCGCGATAGCGGCGAAGAATCTCTTGCTCGACCTAGAGACTCTTCGCTACGCTCACACCGTCCCGACGTCCTTCGGGAGAGTGACACACTCTGGAGTATATATGGCAAAAACGAAATCCACCCAAAAGCCTGTGGAAGAATTATCCTACGAAGAAGCCCTCGCCGAACTGGAAGGTATCGTTGAATCTCTTGAAGGCGAGCAGAGTCCACTTGAAGATTCGATGAAGCTGTTTGAACGGGGACAGGCCCTGGTCACGCATTGCGGCGCATTACTTGAGTCTGCCCAACTCAAAGTCCAGAAGCTGCTGGGTGAGTCAGTGATTCCATTTGAAGAAGAGTCTGAATGATATTTGAACAATTGTTGCTGAATAAAGTTCTGATCGCAGTGATGTTGGGCTGGTTGATTGCGCAGGCGTTGAAAATCCCCACCGAATATTTACGTTCCCGCCGTTGGATGTGGGCCATGTTCTTCGCCCCAGGCGGAATGCCCTCCTCCCACTCCGCATTGATGGTGGCTGGGACTCTGGCTACGGGCTTGTATCAAGGCTTCGATACCCCCGTATTTGCAATCGCGGTTGGCATTACGATGATCGTCGTGCATGATGCCGCTGGCGTGCGCAGGCAGGCTGGTATGCACGCGGAACGAATCAACCTGCTGTTCGAAGAATTGCTCAAAGGTCACATGTGGGACGAGAACGAATTAAAAGAAGTGATCGGCCACACTCCGCTGGAAGTGATCGGTGGAATTATTTTGGGACTCATCACCGCCACTGTGCAATGGATGGTTTGGCCGTAGTGCATTATGTCATTGCGAGGAGCGCACTCCCTGGCACCGCCCGCCAGGGCAGGTGTGCTCTTCGCGACGAAGCAATCCCAAACAATATTGGAGATTGCTTCGGGTACTAGCGCCCTCGCAATGACGTTAATCTTCTTAAAACCCCACTCGCAATATACGTCAACTCAGGCACGCGCAAAACGAACAGCGCGGCCACATACACCCCGCCGCCGATGACCACGCTTGCAAGCGTCAAAATCCACGCGCTGAAATTGCTCCCAAAATACAACCAGCCGTAGATGCACAACCCCATAACAAGCGCCGCCATTGTGGATGGAATCGCGCCGCGCAAAATATGACCGCCTTCAATTCCATTCAAGCGCTTTCGCATTACAATGAATAAAGCAGTTGCCTCCAATGCAGTTGCAAGGGAGTTGGCCAGAGCCAGCCCGCCGTGGGGGAACCAGCCAAGTGACGTAAACACTTTTGCAAAGGCAATGCTAAAAACTACATTCAATCCCATCGCAATTGTGCCGATGATGACGGGGGTTTTGGTGTCATGCTGCGCGTAAAATGCGCGGGTCAAAATTTCCATCACCGAATGTCCCACGATCCCAGCCGCGTACCAGAGCAATGCCCAGGCGGTCAGTTGAACATCGTGCTCGTCGAACTTGCCGCGTTGAAATAAAAATGAAACCAATGGCACGCGCAACAAAATCAACCCAACACTGGCAGGGATTGCCATAAACAAAATCCCACGCAGGGATGAAGCCAGCGACGCGCGCATTGCATCATTTTGCCCGAGCGCATGTTGCGCCGAAAAAGTTGGCATCGCCGCAATTGCCACAGATTGAGCAATTGCCGCCTGTGCCATGATCATCAACGAGAAGCCATAGCCAAGGCTCGCCACACTTCCTTCCACCATGTCTGAAGCCAGCCGAATATTCACCCAAAAATTAAGCTGCACCACTGCCACGCCAACCAAACGCGGCCCCATTAAAAGAAAAACCTGACGGGTGTTTGAATCTTGCAAGCCAAGTGAGAAAAAATGCGTGATGCGTGTTGCGTGTTGCGCAACCAGCTTTAGTAATGTAGGGAACTGCACAAGCAAATAAAATCCCGAGCCGATCACCACGCCCCACGCGAGGCCATAAATTCCCATCGAAGGCGAAAGAACTAATGCGCCGAATATGATTCCCAGTTGATACATGGCAGGAGTGAGCGCCGGCACAAGGAAAATTTTATGCGCGTTAAGAATGCCGACCATCAATCCACCCAGGCCAAACAACACAGCTGAGACAAGTTGAATGCGCAGCAATGAAACTGTTAACGCGAAGAGTTCTGGTTTTTCAGAGAAGCCCGGGGCCAGCGCGTAGCGCACCACTTGCGGGGCGAAAAATGCAAATAGCAGCGCAAGCAGGCTGAGGGTCAGCGTGACCGCGTTCGCCAGCGACGAAGCCAGCCGCCACGCGGAGTCCTTTTCATCTTTGGCAAGCAATCCAGTAAACGTCGGAATAAATGCGGAACCAAGCGCGCCGCCCGCCACCAAAAGAAAAAGTGTTTCACTCACGCGGTTCGCCGCAGTGAACGCATCCAGTTCAGGCGAAGCGCCGAACGTGCCCGCCACAATAATACTGCGCGCCAGGCCCGTGATCTGCCCAAGCACAATGGCGATCATCACCGTGCCAGCCGCGCGCGCGATCTGTTGATTTGCATTTGTTTCTGTCATAGGGTTGCGCGATTATAACATTGACGAAAACAGACCCTAAAGGTTTTTGAAACCTTTAGGGTCTTTCGATGAAGTTATAATCCTTTCGGGAGATTTCCATGAAAAAAATTTTTACCCTGCTTATGATGTTGATCTTATTAACCGCATGTGACTCAACGACAGCACCGCCTCTTCCTCCGCCGACAACTGACTCTGCCAC
>CAKKRM010000213.1:10968-48396 GCA_919902735.1 Anaerolineales bacterium
ATCCTTTCGGGAGATTTCCATGAAAAATTTTTTAACTCTGCTCTTTGTGATATTGATTCCGTTAACCGCATGTGACTCAACGACAGCAACGCCTCTCGCTTCGCAGCCGCCGACAGTTGACTCTGTTACCGAAGAGCCTTCATCCCCGCTGACAGATATTCTGCTGCCCGCAGGTTTTGGCGTGGATGGCGGCTGGTTCCAGTTATATTTTACGAACCCCGAAAGTCCGCTTGCATCCCAAGAGACAGGCGGCATTGACGGCCCTCTCGCCGAAGCAATTGACGCCGCGAAATTAAGCGTAGATGTTGCCGTTTATAGTTTAAGTTTGAACAGCGTGCGCGATGCCCTGCTCCGCGCGCATGACCGCGGCGTGCAAGTCCGCATGGTGATGGAAAGCGACAACCTTGACCGCGCCGACCCGCAGAAGTTGATCGAAGCTGGCATTCCCATTTTGGGTGACCGCCGCGAAGGATTGATGCACAATAAATTCGTCATCATTGACAACTCCGAAGTGTGGACGGGCTCCACGAACTTCACCGACTCAGGCGCGTATGCCGATAACAACAATGTGATCCGCATCCGCTCGGTGAAACTGGCTGAGAATTTCACCAAAGAATTTGAAGAGATGTTCATTGATGATAAGTTTGGCGATAACGTCGCCGCCGAAACCCCGAACCCGCGCGTGACGATTGACGGCACGCCCATCGATACCTATTTCTCGCCGGACGATGGCGTGCAGAATTCCCTGCTGGATATCATCAGTGAGGCCCAGGAAAGCATTTACTTCATGGCGTTTTCATTTACCGCAGACCCTCTAGGGGAGGCGGTGCGTGCCCGTGCAGAGGAAGGCGTTACAGTAGCAGGAGTGATGGATACTGAACAGGTCAACTCAAACATCGGCACGGAGTTTGACCTGTTCAGCCAGGCGGGGCTGGATGTCTATCGCGATGGGAACGATGGTCAGATGCATCACAAGGTGATGATCATCGACGAGAGCATTGTCATCTTTGGGTCGTACAATTTCACCAACAGCGCCGAGGAAAGAAATGATGAGACCCTGCTGGTTATCTATAATGAAGAGATCGCCGCTCAGTTCATTGCCGAGTTTCAAAGAGTGTACGGGCGGGTGCAATAAATTCCTTGGGGTATTTTTCACAATAACGGCCTTTCAGGAAATTCCCTGGAAGGCCGTAACTTTTTCACCTTGATTGCAACTATTAAGTATCAGTACTTCACGAAAGACTCTGGAGTCAGGCAGTTTGCTGCCTGAAATGCTCCAGAATCGTGAACTAATGAGTATAGACACCAAATGTCGAGGTGAAAAATGAAACAGATGATAATAATTCTCACGCTTGTTACCATGTATTTTCCCCAACGCCGCCTGCTTCTGCCGTTCATCCTGAGACCGCCGCTGGTGGATTTGTGCCTGCTGATCCAGGATATGCGGGTTTTATCCCAGTGGAAGGTGTTACAGCAGCTGCAAATGTGAAGTGGGGGCGCGCAATTTTAGGAAGGCCGTAACCTTTTTACCATGAACGCGACTAATCAGATATAACCAATTCAAATATATCAAAGGAGAAAAGAAATGAAAAAAATGACTCGAGTTCTTTTGTTTGTAATGGCTCTTACCGCAGTGCTCATTAGCGCATGTGGCGGAGCAGCCACAGCCACCGCCACTTCTGCTGGCTCTGGCAAAGGTCAAGCCTCCCTCGTCGAATTTACAGGCGTGATCGAGGCGATTGATGGTACCCAGTGGACAATCAACGGGCAGGTGATTACAATTGACGCCTCCGTTGTGCGCGATGGCCCCTACGCTGTCGGCGACACCGTCAAAGTACAGGCTGAAGTCCTTTCAGATGGCACCATTGCTGTAACAAGTGTTGAAGCGTCAGCCGCCGATGATAATACCAACGCTAATGAAAACGGCAACGAGAACAGTAACGAGAACGGCAATGAAAACAGCAATACCAATGGCAATGAGAACGGCAACGCCAATGGCAATGAGAACGGCAACGCCAATGGCAATGAAAACGAAAATGAGAACGAAAACGAAAACGAAAATGAGAACACCAACGGCAACGAGAACAGCAACACCAACGGCAACGAGAACAGCAACACCAACGGCAACGAGAACACCAACACCAACGGCAACGAGAACAGCAACACCAACGGCAACGAGAACAGCAACGAGAACAGCAACGAGAACGAAAATGAGAACGAAAACGAAAACGAAAACGAAAACGAAAACGAAAACGAAAACGGCAATAGCAATGAGAACAGTAACGGCTAATAATCATCTCTTCAGTACGAACAAGTAGTTTCAAAAGGTCGTCTGGGCGCTTCTAAAGACCCAGACGACCCCCTTGCACCAACATGGAAAACCTGATGCCAAAACGCTTCCTGATCCCTACCCTTTTATTTATCCTCTTTTTTATGGGAATGGCAATTGTCCAGTTTGCCACACCCAATATGCCTGATAATGATGGGTACTATCATATCAAGCTGGCCTGGCTGATGCGAACGGAGAGCCTGAAACCCGATTTCCCCTGGCTTCCGTTGAGCATCCTGAATGAAGGCGAGTTTTACGATCACCATTTCCTTTTTCATGTTGCGCTAATCCCCTTCACGTTTGGCGATTTGCGTGTCGGCGCAAAATGGGCGGCAGTTGCTTTTTCCGCTCTCGCATTTTTGAGCGTTTGGTATTTGTTTCATCGCCAGAAGATACCCGCCTCCTGGCTGTGGGCCCTCGCTCTGCTCGGAATTTCAGACGCCTTCCTTTACCGCATGTCCGTTACCCGCGCACAGTCCCTGTCTCTGGCGGTGTTGGCCCTCGGCCTTGCATGGGTGTTGGAAGGAAAATATAAACACCTGGCAGTACTGTCTTTTCTCTATGTTTGGATGTATGACGCCTTTCCGTTGATCCTGGCAATTGTCGGCCTGCATCTACTGGCTGTCCTCATCATGGAAGGCAGGCTGGAACTCCGTCTGCTGGTTTGGGCTGGGATCGGCGTCGTGGCAGGGTTGATCATCAACCCGTACTTCCCCAACAACCTGATATTTACCTATCACCATCTTTTACCAAAACTATTGGACCCCACCTCCGTAAGCGTTGGCAATGAGTGGTACCCGTATGATACAGATCAATTGCTGGGGAATTCCCTGCCCGCGTTGATCGCCTTCGTCAGCGGCACGTTTGCGCTGGGGATGGCAGGCCGTAAAATGGATCTGCGGACTACGCTTTCCTTTCTGATCACCCTCCTGTTTGGATTGATGTTGTTCAAGGCCCGCAGGTTTGTGGAATACTTCCCGCCTTTTGCTTTGATCTTTTCCGCATTTGCCTGGGCGCCTTTTTTCCCTGTAGGACGCAAGACCGTTGTCGCTGATTCGAAACTGCTTGCAAACCTGCAGATCATTTTACTGGTCGTGGCTGTATCCGCTGGAATCATAAAATCGATCCCTGAAACGCAGGGCAGCATTTCGAATTCAAAACCCTATGATTTATACGCAGGCGCATCCGCCTGGCTGGTGCAGAATACCCCGTCAGGCGAACGCGTCTTCCAGACCGATTGGGACGATTTCCCGCGCCTGTTTTTCTACAACACACACAACACCTACCTGGCTGGCCTCGACCCCACCTACCTGCAATTGTACGACCGCGACTTGTACGATGTGTGGGTGAGTATCACACGAGGAGAAGTCGAGCAGCCATCCAAAATCATTTGGGAGCGATTTTCCGCCCGCTATGTGCATACCGATTTGAATCATGGGAACTTCCTGCGCGAGGCCGCGGACGACCCCCATATGATCGAGGTGTATCGCGATGATCAGGCCGTTATTTTTGAAGTGTTGAAACCGTGATACCATAGTACCCGATAAATTTTGAATGGCAAACTTTGAACCACGGATGTCAATAAAACCATGTCATTAGCGGATGTACAACAAGAACTAAAGAACCTGCGCGGGTTGGATTCAAAAACGATCGGCGCAGTCTACGATCAATATTTCTCCGAGGTCTACCGTTATGTGCTGTATCGCATCGGCGACCAGACCCTCGCCGAGGATATTGCCAGCGACGTTTTCATTCGCCTGCTGGAAGCCGTGCAGGATGGGCGTGCCCCCCAAACCAACCTCAAAGGATGGTTGATCGGGACCGCCTCCCATGTTGTGGCTGACCACATGCGAAAAAAATATCGCCGTCCCGAGGAAGAGATATCCGATTCACTGCCCGACCTGACGCCTGGCCCCGCTGCCGAAGTGGATCAACGCGAACAGAACCGCGTCGTTCAAAGCGCATATACGCAGTTGACGCCTGAACAACAACATGTACTGGCTCTGCGATTTGGACAGGGATATTCCCTCGAAGAAACTGCAACCTTCATGAATAAAAATATCAATGCAATCAAAGCTCTCCAGTTTCGTGCTCTGGCTGCCCTTCAGCGTGAGCTTGGTGAGGTGGATTATGAATAATATGTTTGATGCCCTTGAAATTTGCCTGCAAGAACTTGACCATGGCACGGATATGGAAGCCGTTCTGGCTCGTTTTCCGAACCATGCCAGTGAATTGCGGCCCATCCTAAAAGCCTCTGCAAAAGCGCGGACGATGAACGCGTTTGCCGCCGAGCCTTCACAGGATGCCATTCGCCGCGGACGCGCTCGTGTAATGCAGCGCGCCGCGGAAATGCGCGAATCATCATCCAAGGCCGCGCCGCGCAAACGCATCATCCCCGCTTTTCAGCGGCTGGCTTTTTCGTTCGCACTGGCCGCCTTGTTCCTCATGAGTGGAACGGGTTTGCTCAACGCGTCGGCCTCTGCATTGCCGGGCGAAAGATTGTACCCAGTCAAACGCTCATGGGAGGGACTGCGTCTGCTTCTGATATTCAACAAAGGCGCCCGCGAGGCTTTGGAGGATGAATTCGAATATGAACGCCTGGACGAAGTGACTGAATTGCTCACGGAAGGCCGCGATGAAACGATTCAATTCGCAGGCGTTTTTACGCAGGTAAATGACGTATCCTACGTTTCAGGAGTTCAGGTCATTTTGCCGGCTGGCGCTCAAACCTTTGTCGATGGCGACGCAGTCATCCTCAGCGGGCAAACCAATGACCAGGGATTTGTTGTCATCACGAACGTGGATCGTTTGCCCGAAGGCTCCATTGTGCCGCTGGGAAATCCCATTGTGATGGAAGCGGAATCAGAATCCGAAACAAGCCCAGAGCCCGGCGAAGTGGCGACCGAACCCACTCCCCAATATTTTGCGATGAAGGGAACCCTTGAGTCCATTTCAACCACCACCCTCGTCATCAACGGGCTGACAGTTTACCTGGAAAATACACAGATCGAAGGCGAAATTTGCCCTGGAATGCAGGTGGAGGTTAAGGGATATTTTGCCGATAACGGCAGGTATATCGTTGCCAAACTGGAAGGGGAAGGTTCATGCCTTAACGATGATGGCGGAAATTCCAACTCCAACACCAATACGAATCCGGAAAATGGAAATGAAGGCAACGGGAACGGAAACACGAACAGCAACACAAACACGAACGGCAACACAAACACAAACACGAACGGCAACGGAAACACAAACACGAACACAAACACAAACACAAACACAAACACAAACACAAACACAAACACGAACACGAACACAAACACGAACACAAATACGAACACAAATACGAACACGAACGGCAACGAAAACGGCAACGAAAACGAGAACGAAAATGAGAATGAGAATGAGGGAAACGACAACGACAACAGCTAACAATCAAAACTGCGAGGCGACCCCTCGCAGTTTTGATTCCCCGTCGAATTAATTTGCCTTTTGGCATAAAATCGATTAAATTAACAGTCTAGCACGCACGTTCTAGTAAGACCCTAAAGGTTTTTAAAACCTTTAGGGTCTATAAAGAGATATGGAGAGACCTCATGCCCGAATCTGATTTCTATCTTGGCCGCCTCGTTGATTCAAAAACCGCAAAACCGACCGCGACTCCCGTTGAATATGACCCCGCCGACCTGACCACGCACGCCGTCGTCACAGGCATGACAGGCTCAGGCAAAACAGGTTTATGTATTTCTTTGCTTGAAGAAGCGGCCTTGCAGGGCGTGCCCGCCATCATCATCGACCCCAAAGGCGACCTTACCAACTTACTGTTACATTTCCCCAATCTCGCCCCGCAAGACTTTCAACCGTGGATCGACCCCGAAATGGCTCGTCGCGCAAGCAAAACTCTCGAACAAGCCGCAGATGAGGCCGCTTCCGCCTGGCGCACTGGACTCAAAGAGTGGGGCATAGGCCCAGACCGTTTGCAGGCTTTGCAGAACGCTGCCCAATTTGCCATCTTCACCCCAGGCTCGGATGCGGGCATCCCCGTCAGCGTGCTCTCTTCACTCGCTGCGCCAGACCTCGATTGGGAAACCAACCGCGAGGTCCTGCGTGAGCGAATTTCAAGCACCGTCACCGCGCTGCTTGGCTTGGTCGGCCTCAACGATCTCGACCCGATCCGTTCGCGTGAGCACATCCTGCTCTCCAATATTTTTGAATTCCATTGGAGCGAAGGCAATGACCTCGACCTCACCGAGTTGATCCTGCAAACGCAAACTCCACCCTTCGCAAACCTCGGCGCATTCCCCGTGGACACTTTCTTCCCTGCCAAAGACCGTATGGAACTTGCGATGTCCTTGAATAACATCCTCGCCGCGCCCGCCTTTGAAACCTGGCGCGAAGGCCAATCGCTCGACATCAAATCCCTGCTCTACACCGCAGATGGCCGCCCGCGCCACAGCATTTTCTACCTCGCGCATCTCTCCGATGGCGAGCGCATGTTCTTCGTCACCCTGCTGCTCTCCGCCGTCGAAACATGGATGCGCACCCAGAGCGGTTCCACGTCCCTGCGCGCCCTTCTTTACATGGACGAGATTTACGGCTATCTTCCTCCCACCGCCGTCCCGCCCTCAAAAGGCCCGCTCCTGCGCATGTTGAAACAAGCCCGCGCCTTCGGCCTCGGCCTTTTGCTCGCCACCCAAAACCCCGTCGACATTGATTACAAAGCCCTCTCCAACACGGGCACATGGTTCATTGGCAAACTCCAAACCGAACGCGATAAGAACCGCCTGCTCGATGGTCTCGAAAGTGCGGCAGGCGGCATCCCCCGCGCCACAATGGACAAACTCATTTCATCGTTGGGCAAACGCGTCTTCGTCATGCACAACGTCCACGAAAAAATGCCCGTTTTAATGCAAACCCGTTGGGTGATGAATTTCCTCGCCGGGCCGCTCACACGCAACCAGATTCCCGCCCTTAACGAATTAGCCAACGCGAATGCATCGCTTCAGACTCCGCCCGCGCCTGTCTCTGCTTCGAGGACAGTGTCCAAACCTCAGCCTTCGGTGGATGCTCTGCAACCTGTTTCTGTTCCTTCATCGTCAGCCGTCAGCGGTCAGCCGTCAGCAACCCTTCGACAGGCTCAGGGCAACGCTTCCCAACCTTCAACCTTCAACGTTAAACCTGCAACCGTTAACGGCAGCCTCACCAAACCCCCGCTCCCCGCAGGTATTCGCGAATATTATCTTCCGCAAAATTTCAGCCTGCCCGAAGCCTTCCAATCCGCGGGACGTGCCATGCCCGCCCAAGCTATGATCCAGGGAGTGATGTATCGCCCCTCATTGCTTGCCGCCGCCCAAGTCCGCATCCTTGACCGCAAATACGGCGTGGACTCTGAAACCACTCGCGCCACCCTCGTGAACTCGTTGGATCGCCGCGGCATCGTCCGCTGGGATGAATTCACCTACGCTGGCCCCTCGCTTGATAAAGTGGAGACCATGCCAGTCGCAGGCGCGCGCTTCGGCACAATTGATTCTCCGCTCAATGACACAAAGTTGATGACCGCTCTGCAAAAAGATTTCACCGATTGGGCTTTCCGAAATTCATCTGTAACTGCGCGCGCCAATGTTGCGCTCAAAGTCTACGGCGGACCAGACGTCAGCCAGGCCGAATTTATGACGGCATGTTCCGAGCAGGCCCGGGCGGGGTGTGATGCGGAAATATCCAAAAAGACATCCGCCATTGAAAAGAAGATCAAATCTCTTGAAGATAAACTTTTCCGCGAAGAACGCGAACTGCAGCAAGATCAGTCAGACCTGCAAAATCGGAATATTGAGACTGGCCTTAGCGGTGCGGAAGCGGTTGCCGGCATGTTAGGCTTGGGTCGTAAGAAAAGCCTCTCCACTTCAGTCTCGAAATTCCGCATGGCGCAAAACGCCAAAGAAGACGTGCGAGAATCAGAAGAATCCATCACACAATACAAAAAGGACCTCGCCATCCTCGAACGTCAACGTGAAGAAGCTGCCTCTGAGATCAAAGACCGCTGGGGGCGCGTGGTCAATGAGATCAGTGAAGTGACCATCAACCCGAAGAAGACGGATGTCTACGTCAATATCTTCGGCGTCGCCTGGATGCCGTATTATGTTGTTCAAGCTGGTGACGAAACCGTTGAAATGCCCGCCTTTGGCGCTGAATAATACTCCGTCATTGCGAGGAGGGTGCTTTTCCCGACGAAGCAATCTTATATACAGTGTTTGAGATTGCTTCGTCGCAAAAAGCAAGATCGCTCCTCGCAATGACGGGATGAATACAATGTAATATAGTGACGGCCTCAGGTCGTCACTATGCTTTAAAGGACAAAATAACAATCATGAGCATCTTCATTCTTCTGTTAGCCCTCGCCATTTGGGGAGTTGTGCATTCTTTCCTTGCCTCTCATTTAGCGAAAGACCTGTTTCGCCTGCGGGCGGGCAGCATGGATTTTTACCGCCTTGCCTACAATATTTTTGCAGGCGTCAGCTTTCTCCCCATTCTGTATCTGATGGCAACTTTGCCAGACCAACCTGTTTATCAAGTCTCCGCGCCGTGGAGCTATCTCATGCTGGGCGGGCAGGTGTTCGCGGCGCTGATGCTGTTCACCGCGTTCCTGCAAACGGACTCGCTGTCCTTTGTGGGCTTGCGTCAATTGTTTGAGAAAGAGAAAACAGGCGCGCTCGTCACACGCGGCTTGTATCGCGTGGTACGGCACCCGTTGTACACATTCAGTTTGTTGTACATCTGGCTTTCGCCAAGAGTTTCGCAAAATTCACTTGTGTTTTATATCGGCGTTACCCTTTATGTTTTGATCGGCGCATATTTTGAAGAGCGCAAACTGTTGCGTGATTTTGGCGAAGCCTATGCCGAGTACAGGCGCAAGACGCCGATGTTAATCCCAGGTCTGGTGTTGGGAAAGAAGTAGCCGTTTTTTTATCAGGGTGGAGAATGTATGGGTTGGGGCGGCAGGCATGGGCGGGGAGGGAAGCGCGGCGGATGCTAATCATAAATCCCGCCCGTCTCCATCCCCAAAACAGATGTCAATCCCTGAACAAATAAACTCCCCCCGAACAACAAAACCGTGTTCTTCACATTTCCGCTGATAATGGACCAGTGCACGCCAAATGCGAAAGCAGACACGCCGATGATGACGAGAAGTAATCCGCTCAACAACAGGCGGCTTTGGGCGATGGGCTGGATGCTGTCCTTGAATGTCGGAATGCCGAAATAGATTGCCAGTATCCCCGCGCCCGTCTTGAAGGCGATCCAGCCCAATGCCTCGCCCGCCGATACGCATGAGAGGATCAGCAATACGCCGAAGATGGCGTTTAGAAAAGCGATAAGAATGGAAATGACTTTCATGGCTGTGCCTCCTAGTTTCCTGCTTCAAGGATACAAGGAGGCCGCTGGCAAAGTCTATTGAGAGTCTGTCAAATGCTATAAGGTCCCTCCGCCCGCTCTCGCGGAAAAAAAGAAAAATCCCCCGCTCCTTTTGGAGTAGGGGATTTTGTGATGCGATGTATCTTTGTGCTGCGCTTACCCAACTTTTGGTTTGGCAACATTGACTTTGAGCGTGCTATCGGCCAGGGAATAAGCATTGAACATGCTGATGGCCTTGTCTGCTTCGGCCTGATCGGGCATGGAGACAAATGCAAAGCCCTTCGAGAGGCCAGAGACCTTGTCCATGACAAGCTCGCATGAAGAGACCGCCCCAGCGGTTGCGAACAAGGTATTGATTTCAGCCTGCGTGGTGGCCTTGCTCAGGTTTCCTACATAAATTCGAGTATCCATTTTGTTACTGCTTTCTTCCAGCTCGGCTGGAAATAAAAATGACCGCAACCTTTTATAAGCGGGTCAACGGCCAAGGTACGACAGAACGATCCAGTTATTTGTTACCTGTTCAGTTTAACACAGTTTCTGTCCATAGCCGGGGCTACAAGAAATGCTTATGTTGGCTGATTTGGGAGGCGAAAGGGATAGAAGATGGATAGAGGATCGATAGGGGATGACAAAAGGCTAAAATTATGAGAAACAGGACACTATCTTCGTGTAGGCAAGCGCCTGAGCTAGTTCCTGTAAAAGTTACCCGGCTTTAATGCAGCCTCCATCATTTCCAAATTGACCCCGCAATGTTATAGCAAGAATATTGAAGCGGGGCTTGATTTTTGAGGAAGTAATTTTTGAATTTTGCGGGCTTAAGTAGTATAATTTTCAAACAACGATATTTTGGGTTTTACCTAGTGGTAGCAGAACATCATAACCACTATATTTAGTGGGAGAATCAATATGCAAACCATTGTCGATGCTTTCTTCAATATTCAACAAAATCCAGAGTAATTATGGCAGATAACCCGAACACCCCATTATTTGCTGATCGTTATCGCTTTGAGCCTGTAGCTAATGATTGGGATCGTGGCCGCAGTGGGTATACTCGCCTTGTAAACGATCTGAAAGAAAATCGCCTGGGGGTTATTAAGCGTGCAGAGACAATATCAAAACAATCAACCGAAGGACTAAAGAACGAAATCAAGGCTTTAAAGACACTCAAAGGATTAGGTGTGCCTGAAGTATATGATACTAGCCAGACCATGTATGGTTCAAAAAACTATGATTACATGGTTATTGAATATATAGACGCGATTCGTGTCGAAAAGAATCTGGGTTCTTTGAGCATTGTTGAACGCGCCGAAATCATCACCAAGCTTTTTAGACTTTTATCTCAGGCTCATCAAAAAGGGATTGTAAACGGCGATGTTGATCTAAAGCACTTATTCTGGCGGACAGATAAAAAACGACTAGATCAGAAGGAACTTATCATCATTGATTGGGGAAATGCGAAGCTTAGTGTTGATCCAAGAAAGAAAACAGATTTTGCTTATGACCTGGCACGTGCTGCAGAGATTATCTTTTCTCTTGTAACTCGTCAGGGTCATCCTCCCGCCACTGGCACTATTGCACTACCAGATGATACTGGGTTGATTGTTGGAATAGGGCTTTTGCCGCTGGAATTTCGAAAACTCTCTAAATGGGCACCGCGTACACCTTCAGATAGCGCGGAGGCTCCTTATACAGCAAAAGAGCTATATGAAATCTCAAAGGAATGGCTTGATGCAATAAAGAGGGCAAAACCTTATAAATCGACGCGTCAGATACGCCGTATAACATTTTGGGGCGGCATAATATTTATTGCTATTGCTTTATTCATATTTTTCCTAAATTCTATACTTCCTAAGTATTTATCTCTGTCCACGCCTACATTGCGAGCTTCTGAAACAGCCACAGTTCCTGTCACAAATGAGCCGTACTTGATACTGACTATATCACCAACAATTATTCCAACAGAGACTGTCACACCCAAGCCAACTGAAACTGTCACGTCGACTCCGTCGCTACTCCTCCCATCTCCAGGTGCATATTCTTCATTGATAGCCTTTAACAAAACCATTCCCTCTAATGAATTCCTAACATTGGAAAAGAAGGAATGTTGGGAAAACAATCCATTAGTCTTATTTCCTAATGAAGGTTTCACCAGGAGGACAGATCAGAATTGGAGGTTTGAAGTTGGATCAGAGCGATCAGTGGATGATATTGTTCAAGTAGATTTTAGTAATTGTTTCCTAAATAAACAAGTTGATGCTGTTGCATTAAATATTGAGGTTACTAAGCTTGAGCCAAAAAGAGAGTTTGGGTTTTTTCTTGAGGGCCAAAACGGCCAAAGAAGGGAATATACGTTTTGGTTAGATGAAGATAAGGTATTATCTCTGCGGATTCGGGAGGACGATAAAATTTGGAAAGATTATGAACTCAAGTCAGTCGTCAATGCTGCACATATAAAACTTGGTGGAAATTCGAACAATACATTTCCGTTTTCCCCCTACTATCAGTTTCCCGTGCAGATTTTTATTGAGATAGACAATCAAAGCTTGGATATTATTTATCTGCTTGAAGGTAAATCAGGAAGGCCACTAGCTACTGATATGGATCCCAAAGGAATGATAGGAATAAACGAGACTGCTCGTCCAACTTTAGGCCAACTTCAAAAGGTTGGGATCATTGGGCGCGGCGGCCAAACTAAAATTCTTATTTGGCCATTCACCACATTTACAAGGAAATGAGTAGGTCTCGTTTGGCCCTTATGGAGGGTTTATTATGACTATGACTAACCTGAACGACTTATACACTGATTTTTTTCGAATAGATATGGACGCACGCGGTGGGTATGCGCGGGTGGCTGATGTAGTCTCGCATCAAGCAGACGGCACTCTGATTCATCGCGCCTTTAAACTTATGCGTGATGAATTTAAAGATAAACAAGTCGGTATGGAGCGATTCGAAAACGAATTGAGGATATTGATCGAAATTACAAACGATAGGAATGCGCCGCCAGCCATTACCCGGGTTTATGATAGCGGGTTTGCACCTGTAGAACTTTCCAGAACCTTACATAATCTGCATGATGCTGAGAAGCTAACCCCAAATCTTCAAATTGTTTCTACAGGGGTAGACATACGGGCATTCCTTGAAATGAAGTCTGCTTTGATGGAGAAAGGGTCTAATAGTTGGGTGCCTTATCTTGTAGTAGATCTCGCACCTTATAGTGATAGTTTGCTACGGCAGATCAAGCCTCAATCTGCAACGGAGTTTTTGAACTTATACAGATTACCTGTTGATACTATCATCGAAATGGCTCTCCAACTTACAGACGTGATCGAATATTTACATAAGAGACTTCGATACACCTATATCGACTGGAAGCCGGAACACATTTATTGGAATGGCCCGTTAAAACAACTAAAGGTAATTGATTGGAATGTTACTCATCGGCTGAAAGACAACCCAAAGGAAAAACAATTAGTTCGTGAAGATATCCGCATGTTATGTGGCGCAGCGCTTTATTGTAGTCTTGCACTTACAGACCCGGAAGATCAAGGTAAATCTATTGGGCTAGCCCCGGATTACCCAAAGAATTTGTGGCCCAGTTTAGGGCCAAGATATTGGACAGATCGGCCCAATTTTTATGAACGCGATGCTATTCTGGGTGAAAAAATTAAGGTGTTGGTACGGAAAGGCTTGGATCCGAACCAAGGTTTCAACTCGCCAAAAGAACTGAAAAACTCACTAAATCAATATCTGGAACAAAACGATACGGAGCATGGTGAAGCAGGTGATTTGGGAGTAAATGTAAATTTGCCGTTGGAGGCTGTACAGCATTATCGTCGAGCCCGTTCTTATATTGCGGCGGAAGATTACACCTATGCTGTGATTGCTCTAGAGGTGGCTATAGAAACCGCAAGAGTTGCGGGCATGAACTACCCGGATGCAGCAAGCCTCTTAACAAGCGTTCAGAATATCTTGAAAGTAGGAGAGGTCAGACAAAAGGTCAAACTGGCTTTGGATTTAGGAGCTTGGCAGGAGGCCATAAAACTCTATGAAAAATCTCTTGACCTGGACCCGGAAAACATAACACCAATGAAGAAAGAGTATAACGGTCTTCAGAGCCTATTAACTTTGGAAGCAGAGTTGAGAAACAAAGGTATTATAAAATTCTTCACGAAATCATATCAATTGCAATACGCGTTGAAGTCCACTGAGGATATAGTCAATCCGGGAAATCTTCTATATACTTTTGTAAAGCGACAATATAACAAAATTAGGCTGATACAGTTTGGGGGGATGCTTTCGATGCTCGTCATCGTTGTATTTGCATCATTGTCAACTGGAAATTTTCGTTATTCTCCACTGTTTTTAGGCGATACTGCTACAGCAACCTATACCTTAACTTCTATTCCTTCTATGACAATTACTAAGGTTGTTGCCACACCAGAACCGACCCTCACGTTCACGGTTACACCTACTGCGACTGTGACAGATACACCTTTGCCTGTAGCCACGCCTACAGTGATTCCACGTTATGGTGTACTTACTGTCTCATTTTTTTACCCTGTTGAAGAACCGAATGGAAAGAGGATTGAGCCTTCCCTCAAATTAGATCAGTTCGTTACAATTGTAGAAGAAAAGAAAGATTCAAACGATGTTCTTTGGTACAAATGTGTATGGGAAACCGAAGGCGTGCCAGGTATAGGTTGGATCCTGGCGGACGATATTAGATTTGCGCCACCTCCAACGACTTCGACACCATAGATCAATAAAGCATGTATTACATACACATGTTCTTGCATAATACATATAAATTTCAAGCTATAAAAGGGATATTTTCATCATGGATATAAAAGAATTAATAGCGAGCGCAGATAATGCCTATTATGCAACGGAGTATGATAAGGCGATAGAGTTGTATAAGCAAGCTTTGGATTTAGACCCTGATAATAATCACGCTCAAGAACAAATGCCAAAGGCTGAATTTTATAGATCTTTTAAAGGTGTAAAGCCCGAGGATTTGATGGCAGAGGCCCTACAATTGTTTAAACGATCACGTTCTTTTATTGATATTGGTGACTTGGAAGAGGCGAAGTCTTTATTGCAAAAAGCAATCAGTGTAGCGGAAAAAGCTGGCGTGGACTTTACGAATGCTAAAGCTGTTCTTGAAAATCTACACAACGCCTCTAAGGCAACCGAGTTTAAGAAAAGAGCTCTTGATGAATTGGATAAACAACTATGGGTTAGAGCCGAAGCTAACCTCAGCCTTGCGAATGATTTAGATCCAACGGATCATATCGTTCAAGTATTGTTGCCTCATTTAAGGAGTCTGCTCAAAGCGCAGAATTTAGTCGAGCAATTGAATTCAGGTTTTGGTAGCGTGAGAAACCTTTTGAAGATAGATAAAGAGATCCAAAGCATTCTTGAGAGTACAAACGAGACTCCAATACTAAGAAATCTGTGGCTACAAGTCCTTGGGGCACGACGTCCAAAGTCTATTCAATTGGTAGCCGCAGAGAAAATGAAGTCACACACTCCGAAAATCTTTATTAGTTATTCACACAAGGATGAGAGCTACAAGGATGAATTTGTCACGATGTTTGCGGGTTTACAGCGGCGTGGCGTTATCAATGCATGGCAAGACCGCTTCATCGAGGCAGGTGAAGAATGGTTTGACGCTATTCGAAATGCCATGGATGAATGTAACATGGCTGTTTTATTAATAAGCCCTGATTTTATCGCTTCTAGTTTTATTCAGCAGGAAGAACTTAAACGCCTGTTCGAGCGTCGCGTTAAAGAAGGTCTACGGGTTTTGCCTATTATTATTCGACCGTGTTTATGGCAAGAAGAACCTGTTATTAAACACTTGCAAGCTCTTCCGAAAGACGGAAAACCGGTAATTAGTTTTTCCCAAACTAATGGCGAACGCGATCAGGTTTGGGCTGATATTGGAAAGAAGATCAAGGAAATTGCCGAAAATTTATGAGCGTGGATTATTATAGACAGGCGCGGAAATAAAGGCAAAGATGATATGGCTCATGCTTTATTGTCAGCTCTTGTTATAATAGTGCCCAATGACAAATTTAGGCGATTTATATAATGATTTCTTCCGAATAGATTTGGATGCTAAGGGGGGATTTACGCGTGTAGCCGATGTTGTTGCTCGTCAGGAAGACGGCACCATTATTCACCGAGCTTTCAAGTTAATGCGCCATAATCTGGGTGGAAAGCAAGTGAAGATTGGGATAGAGCGCTTCGAAACCGAGATGAGAATATTAGTAGAAATTGCCAAAGATCCGAAGGCACCGTCTGCAATTACTCGGATTTATGATAGTGGTTTTGTGGAATCAGAGTTATCGAAAAAATTAGAAGTGTTGCGCGAACGTGACGAAAAGCTGACTCCAACCCCAAGCCTGGAAATTATTTCAACAGGTATGGATGTCCAAAAATTTATTGATATGAAGTCTGTCTTGATGGAAAAAGAACCTAATCGTTGGTTGCCATACTTGGTTGTAGAGCTTGCACCATATGACGATAGCTTATATCGCCAAATAAAAGCCGAATCAACTGTTGATTTATTGCCTGTAACTACAATTGTTGAGATGGCGTTGCAAATTTTAGAGGTACTAGATTATTTGCATACTAAACTTCGATATGCTTACATGGACTGGAAGCCGGAGCATATTTATTGGAATGGGCTTTCGAAACAATTAAAGCTAATTGATTGGAATGTGGAATTTCAGTTAAAAGGTGATTTGAAAGAAACCCAAATGATCCGTGATGATATCCGCTTATTCTGCGGTGCGGCATTGTATTGTGGACTTGCAAAAAATGACCCCGATGATTCAGATAAACCTGTTGGAGAAAAACCTAAGACTTCAAAAAACTTGACTCCTACAATACATCGTAGGTATTGGACAGATAATCCTGTTTATTATGGTCGTGATAATATTTTAGATGAAAAGATTAAGTTGCTGGTTCAACAAAGTTTGGATCCTGATCAAGGCTTTAATTCGGCACGAGAGCTGAGCAATGCATTGACTTTGTATGTAGTGCAAAGCAACAAAGGAAATAAAAGCAACAGAAGATTTTTAAGTGACTTATATAATGATTTCTTCCGAATAGATTTGGACGCTCCCGGTGGATATGCGCGAGTAGCCGATGTTATTTCACGACAGGAAGACGGCACCCTTATTCACCGAGCTTTCAAACTTATGCGCCACGAATTGGATGGGAAGAAAGTGGAAGAGCGTTTTGAAAACGAATTAAAGATATTAGTGGAGATCACTAAAGATAAAAACGCACCTTCTGCGATTACGCGCATTTATGATAGTGGGTTTGTAGAAGCAAAATTATCGGAAAGTTTACATACTCTGCGCCATCCGCATACGAAGCTAATCGCAAATACAGATTTTGAAATTGTTTCAACTGGTGTAAATGTTCAAAGATTTCTTGAGACGAAATCTGATTTGATGGCTAAGGAACCCGATCGTTGGGTGCCGTACTTGGTGGTAGACCTTGCGCCTTATGGCGATAGCCTGTTACGTCAGATAAAAGCACACTCCTTGGGTAAAGTCATAAATCTTTATGGATTGCCTCCCAATATGATTGTTGAAATGGGAATACAAATCCTGTATGTGATGGAGTATCTGCACAAAAAACTTCGCTATGCCTATATAGATTGGAAGCCGGAGCATATTTATTGGAATGAGGAATCGCAACGATTAAAGCTGATTGATTGGAATGTGACTACTCGATTGGATGGCAGTCTGAGCGAAAAACAAATAATCCGTGAAGATATCAGAATGTTTTGTGGGGCGGCTTTATATTGTAGTCTTGCCTTAACCGACCCAGAGGAATTAAAGAAACCGATTGGAACCACATTAACGATACCTGCGGATAAGACTCCCACGATTATCCCCAGATATTGGACCGATAAACCTAATTTTTACCAGCGTGACAGTATTTTGGATGACGAAATTAAACAACTCGTTCAAAAGGCTTTAGATCCAAGCCAGGGCTTTAATTCGCCTCAAGAACTAAGAAAAGTTCTTGCGCAATATGCTCAACAGCACAACCCAAAGGGCGGTGGAACTGAGGCGCCATTTGATGCTGTACAACATTTTCGTAGAGCACGTTCTTATATCGCTGCGAGTGATTTTGTGTATGCAATAATATGGCTTGAACTGGCCATTGAAACTGCTAAGGCGTCGGGAGAAACTTACCCGGACGCAGAGAGGCTCTTGAAAAATGTACAGGATTTGTTAAAACTAGGTGAATTCAAACAAGAAGTTAAACCCGTATTGGCAAAAGAAGAATGGAGAGACGCCTTAGGTTTATATGCCAAAGCCGTTGCTTTGGATCCTACAAATGCGCCGTTGAAAAAGGAATTCAGCAAGTTGCAGGATCTTTTAGATACAGAAGCGAAATTGCGTAGAAAAAATATCTCAAAAATATTTATGTCTACCGAACAATTGCAGGCCATTTTGGATTCTGGAGTAGATGTTGTTGGCTCCGGTAATCCTTTAGTAATCTATATTGCAGAACAGATAAAGAAGACCAGAAAACAGATCAGGTTGATTCGGATTGGGTTGATTGGGGCTTTGGTGGGAAGCCTTATTTTTTATCTTATTCTAAGATTATAGATTTGAGTCTCTCCTGTAAGGCTGCTTCGGCGATCAAGTCATGGATCAAAACAAGCGTCTTGTAAGTGATTCTTTGCCGTGTAAACTTAATAAATATTAATTAGATAAGGAACTATCATTATGACAAGCATACAAGAAATAATAGAAAATGCAGATGACGCTTATTATTTAGCGGAGTATGACAAGGCAATACAGCTATATAAGCAGGCTTTGGATTTAGATCCTGACAATAAACATGCTCAAGAACAAATTCGAAAAGCTGGAAGGAGTCGGCAAACAAAAAGTATTAAACAAAATGATGTGCCAATCGAAGCTTTGCCAATCAAAGCTTTGCAGTTTTATAAGCGGTCCCGATCTTTTATTGCTATTGGTGATTTGGCTGGAGCGAGGAAGCTGTTAAGACAAGCTGTTGATATTGCCGAAAAGACTGGTGTAGATTTCGTGTATGCGAAGGATCTGTTGGGAAACCTACAAAATGCGCTTAAGGCGGAGGAGTACAAGAAACATGCTTTCGATAATTTGGACATGCAACAATGGGTAAAAGCAGAAGCTGATTTGAATCTTGCCATTGCATTTGATCCAACAGATAATACATCTCAGATATTACTTTTGCATTTACGTAGCTTATTAAAGGCGAAAAATTTGATAGGTAGTTTGAGTTTTTCTGGTATGAAAGCAAAAAGCCGTTTGGCAACCGTTGAAGAGGTTAGAAAAATCATCGATGCTACAGATGATGTGACAGCACTTAGTACACTTTGGCAGGAGGTTGTGAGGCTGTTTGGTAATTATCAAAACAAAAATTTTTCAATACCACCAAGTATTACTCGCATTGTGTTGATACTGCTTCTTTCAGCTGGAATTATGGGGGGTGTGTCGGCAAGTTATGATTGGTTTACTGGCATTATTATTGCCGTAATATTTTTTGGAGTTGCCTCAATTCTGTTTGTGCTATCGATATTTCCAGGCATCTTCAAGAGGTGATTGCTATGGCTAAGCAAATTTCATCAAAGAATAAAGCAGTCACCCCCGTTCGACTAACTAATAATGAGTTGGTAATTCATTTTGAATCCCCTAAGGAACGGAAAAAGATTGAAGAACAAAAGAAGATTGAAGAACAAAAGAGGGTTGAGGAACTTGAAAGACAAAAAGCGGAACTTAAAAGACAAAAGGATAGAGCGTCCATATTGCGGTCGGTTGTTATATTTTTTTTAATCCTAATTATTGGAAGTTTCTTGTATTTGTTAGCGCAGTATGTGTTCCCCAAAAATAATGTAGTTGTTAAAGGTCTTCCTTCTAACTTGGGACTCGTATATATGGCTCCCAAATATTTAGCTGTGGGAGACGAAAACGCTGTTGAAATCACCCTGACGAATTTAGATTCAATTGAGCCTTTTAATGGAACAGTTACGTTGATAATTTCTGACCCAACTAATTCAGTGACGTCAACGCTGGATCGGAGAATGTCGATTCCTATTAAAGATTTGTTTCCCAATGATAAGTTGACCAGTCAGTTTAGATTGAGATTATCAAAAGACCCTTCTACAGAAATTATTAGTTTCCATTTTCAAATCACGCTTCCTGATAAAACCCAATATTTTTCTGATGATGGAGTGTTTTTAGTTTCACCTGTTCAAGGCATTCGTTCTATATGGATTTGGATTGTTGGTGCTTCAAGTCTAATTAGCCTGATAATTTCGTTTTTATTTGACCGCTTTATAAATCTTTTAGGCGTTCAAAAATAATACAAAATGTGTCGATATCTTACTTCTTCTTCTTGTGCTACAGTTGTCAAACTACTGTTGTCTAAAAGCGATTAGTTATAGGCTAATAGCCTTTTATGACAACCCTTCTCATAAAAGAACGCATATCTCATTACCATGGATGACCATCAGCGAGAGATTCCTGATGGTCGTCTTTTTATTTGTAATGGTATTGAATAAAACCACTAGCAGTGACATTATTCATCTTTATGGGTGACTGAAATCCATTTGACATCCTCCCTCTTTTTTGCTACACTTGAAGTTGTCAGACAACTAGACTGATTACTAATGGCTCAAAGCTAGCCGCTAAAAGCCATCAGCTAGAGGCTAACAGCTACCCATGACAACCCTTCTCATAAAAAACGCACACATAGTCACCATGGACGACCATCAGCGGGAGATTCCTGACGGTGGTCTTTTTATTCGGCGTGGACTGATTGAAGAGGTCGGCCCCATGAGCGAGCTTCCATCCACCGCCGATGAAGTCCTCGACCTCAAAGGTCACATCGTACTGCCTGGCCTCGTCAACACCCATCATCATTTTTATCAAACCCTCACGCGCGCCGTGCCTGCCGCGCAGGACGCAAATCTTTTCAACTGGCTTAAAACTTTATATCCCATTTGGGCGCGACTTACTCCCGACGATATTTTTATTTCGACTCAGACCGCACTCGCAGAGTTGGCCCTTTCGGGATGCACCACCGCAGCGGATCATCTCTATCTTTTTCCAAACGGTTCAAAACTGGACGATGAAATTGCTGCGGCTTCCGAGATCGGTTTACGCCTGCAAGCATCGCGCGGCTCGATGAGTCTCGGCGAATCCCAAGGTGGACTCCCGCCTGATTCAGTTGTCGACACCGAAGAGAACATCCTCAAAGATTCACAACGTCTCATTGAAAAATATCATGATGCCAAACCAGGCGCGATGACCCAGATCGTGCTCGCACCATGTTCGCCGTTTAGCGTCACATCAGACTTAATGAAACAGTCTGCGAAGCTGGCGCGTGAATATGGCGTGCATCTGCATACCCATCTCGCTGAAACCGAAGATGAGGAACAATTTTGCATGAAGATGTTCGGCCATCGCCCCGTTGGATACATGCAGGAAGTGGATTGGGTGGGGGAGGATGTCTGGTTCGCGCACGCAGTTTGGGTCAATGACGAAGAGATCAAAGTCTTCGCCAAACATAACTGCGGCGTGGCGCACTGTCCCACATCCAATATGCGGCTGGCGTCAGGGATTGCTCCTGTCAAAGAATACCGCGCGGCAGGCGTCAACGTGGGCTTGGGCGTGGATGGCTCCGCTTCCAACGACGGCTCGCATCTGCTGGCGGAAGTCCGCAATGCGATGTTGCTTTCTCGTCTCAAAGAAGGAATAACGGGCTATTCATTATCCGCTGACCCTAATCGCAAATTGATGACGGCGCGCGAAGCCCTGCATCTCGGCACACGTGGCGGCGCAGCAGTGCTGGGACGCAACGATATCGGCAGTCTCGAAGCTGGTAAATGCGCCGACTTCTTTGCGATCAACTTAAATAAGCTCGGCTATGCGGGCATGCACGACCCCGTCTCTGCGATTGTGTTCGGACAGTCTATGAATGTGGATTTCACGGTTGTGAATGGAAAGTTCGTTGTGAAGGCTGGTCAACTGGTGACGGTGGACCAGGGCAGGTTGATCGAGAAGCATAATAAGGCGGCCAAACGGCTGTTGGCATAGTTGGAGATTGCTTCCCTTCGACACGGTGAGCGCAGGTCGAACCGTCAGGACAGGCGTCGGGCTGAAGCCTTTCTCGCAACACTTGCACCGTACGCAGCGCAGGTGTGACATATAAATTGGAGAATTCTATGACATCATCCACAAAACTCACCCGCACCCTCGTTGACGTAGCCATGGGACGCGCCCATGCCGACCTTGTGATTCGCGGCGGTAGATGGGTCAGCGTGCAATCGGGTGAGATCATCGCCAATACCGAAGTAGCCATTGTGGCGGGGCGCATTGCATTCGTTGGGCACAACGCCGAACATACGATTGGTAAAAAGACAAAAGTTATCGAAGCCAAAGGTAAATATCTTGTGCCAGGCTTGCTGGATGCCCACATGCACGTTGAATCAGGCATGGTCACAGTGACGGAGTTTGTGCGGGCGGTGGCAGTGCGCGGCACAACGGGCATGTTCATCGACCCGCATGAGATGGCGAATATCTTCGGCCTCAAAGGCGTGAAGTTGATGGTGGACGAGGCACAGAAGCAGCCCATCCATGTGTGGGTGCAAATGCCTTCGTGCGTACCGTCTGCGCCAGGGTTTGAGACGCCAGGCTCCTCAATTGGCCCGAAGGAAGTGATCGAAGCCATGCAGTGGAAAGGCATCATCGGTTTGGGTGAGATGATGAATTTCCCCGGCGTGTTCATGAGCGACAAGAAGATGCTGGATGAAATGTCCGCAACCCATGCGGCTGGCAAGGTGATCGGCGGGCATTATGCCTCGCCAGATTTGGGATTGCCGTTTCATGGATATGTGGCAGGCGGCGCGGAAGATGACCACGAAGGCACGCGCCTCAATGATGCGATTGCAAGGGTGCGGCAGGGCATGAAGGCCATGCTGAGATACGGCTCGGCCTGGTTCGATGTGGCCGCGCAGGTGAAAGCCATAACCGAAAAGAAAATGGACTCGCGCCGCTTCATCCTTTGCACGGACGATTCCCATGCGGAGACTCTCACCACCGAAGGCCACATGGATCGCGTCCTGCGCCATGCGATTAGCGAAGGTTTGAATCCGATGACCGCGATTCAGATGATGACCATCAACACCGCCGAGCATTTTGGCCTTACCAAAGAGATGGGCATGATTGCCCCAGGCCGCTGGGCGGATGTAGTGCTGGTGGAAGACTTGATGAATTTCAAAGCGGATATGGTCATTGCCAGGGGACAGGTAATTGCCGAGAAAGGCGAACTGCTGGTCAAACTGCCAGCGGTGAAATATCCCAAGTGGGTGACGAAGTCTGTGCATTTGAAGAGAACCCTCACAGCGCAGGATTTTGTCCTTCGGACGAGAGCAGTTGACGGCGCGGAGGTCGAGGCGCATGTCATCGGCGTGATCGAGAATCAGGCGCCGACTCGTCATCTTCGGATGAAGGTCAAAGCGGAAAACGGCGAAGTCAAAGCGGATTTGAAACGCGACATTGCAAAGATCGCGCTGGTGGAACGTCATCGCGCGACGGGCAAGGTGACGGTTGGTTTGATCAGCGGATTTGGTTTTACGCGAAAGTGCGCAATCGGTTCGACGGTGGCGCATGACAGCCATCACATGATTGTGGTGGGCACGGATGATGAAAGTATGGCGATTGCCGCAAATGAACTTGCGAAGTGCGGCGGCGGGCAGGTAGTGGTGATGGATGGCAGGGTAATTGGGCTGGTGGATTTGCAGATTGCGGGGTTGATGTCGAACGAGCGCGCGGATGTTGTGGCAAAGAAAACCGCAACCGTGCTCGATGGTTTCAAGATGTGCGGCAGTGAATTGAACAACCCGAATATGCAATTGAGTTTGATGGCGCTGGTGGTGATTCCTGAATTAAGAATTTCCGATAAAGGCCTTGTGGATGTGACTCAATTCGATTTCGTGCCTGTGCTGGAAGATTGAAAAAGATAGCCACGGAGTTCACAGAGATTCTTGAGAAAAACCTCAAAGCCCTCTGTGTTCTGTGTGGCTAAAAAAGCGAGAAAATTATGGCAAATTTCCCATTTCAAAGATTGCAGACCGATCTGGCCGCGTTGATCGCGCGTTCCCCCGCGGGCCAACGGCTTCCATCCGAACCTGACCTTGCAAAACAACTTGGCGTTTCGCGCGCCACTTTGCGCGAGGCCATGCGTACCTTTGAAACACAGGGACTCATCCGCCGCAGGCAGGGTTCGGGCACGTTTGTGGTTGGCAAAATGGAGGCGCTGGATAGCGGCCTTGAAATCCTCGAAAGCCTTGAAACGATGGCAAAGCGTTTGGGGCTTGAAGTTTCAGTCAGCGATTTGAACATTGAACCCATCACTGCCGATGAAGAACTTGCAAAGCTGCTGGGCGTTCCCGTGGGCGAGGCGTTGACTCGTGTGCGCCGCGTTGTCCGTACCGAGAACAGGCCGGTTGCCTATCTTGTGGATATTTTGCCTGAGACGATTCTACGCTCGAAGGATTTGCCCACCGATTTCCACGGCTCGGTGCTGGACTTTTTGCTTGGTCGCGGGGATTCTCTGACATCTTCCCGCGCGAATGTCAGCGCCATTGGCGCAACCGCAGAAGTGGCGAAAGCCATCGAAATCCAACGCGGCGATGTGCTGCTGCATTTCTATTCACAACTGTTCAGCGCCGAAGGCAAGGTTGTGGATTATTCGTTGAGCTATTTCATTCCAGGCTACTTCCATTTCCATGTTGTCAGGCGGGTGGGAAGCTCCTAGCCACAGAGTTCACAGAGAAAATGAGATTTGACGTGTGATGATTAAAGTTTTTGTGTATTGAGTTTAGTAATGAATGGATGGAGGAATGCTTTATGGAATTTAGGAATTTGCTGGAATGAGGGTTGAAAAGAATGTTCAAATACCGGTCGAATACCGGGGCAGACCAATTGGCGATTACTTCGCTGATTTGCTTGTGGAAGATAAAGTGATTTTGGAACTTAAGAGTGTAGAACGCCATGACTCTGTTTTTGAAGCGCAAATTTTATCCTATATGAAGTTGACAGAAAAGAAAGTTGGCTTGCTCATTAACTTCAACTCGAAAATGGTCAAAGATGGTATTAAGCGCTTTGTTCTATAAGACTCAAATAAGCTCAGCGCACTCTGTGCGCTCTGTGGCTAAATAATTAAGGAGATAATAATGACAGACAAAATACAAGAAATACAAAAACGCGTGCAAGCCTCGCGGGAAGACATCATCCAGTTTATGCTGGAGATTGTGGAAATTCCCTCGATGGACTCGCAGCTCAAAGATGTGGGGGAGCGCATTGCCAAGGAAATGAACAAACTCGGTTTCGATGAAGTCCGCTTCGACAAGATGGGCAACATCATGGGCCGCATCGGAAACGGCAAGCGCGTCATTGTCTACGATTCGCATGTGGACACCGTCGGTATTGGCGACCCAACAGAATGGAAATGGGACCCTTTCAAGGGGAAGATCGAAGATGGCATTTTATACGCCCGCGGCGCCTGTGACGAAAAAGGCTCCACGCCCGGTATGATCTATGGCCTCGCCATGGCGCGCGACCTCGGTTTGCTCGATGGCTGGACTGCTTATTACTTTGGCAATATGGAAGAATGGTGCGACGGCATTGCCCCCAACACCTTCGTCGAAGTAGACCCGAAGGTAAAGCCTGACTTTGTCGTCATCGGCGAGCCGACCAAAATGCTCGTCTATCGCGGCCACAAGGGACGCCTTGAAATGAAAGTCACCGCAAAGGGCAGGTCTGCACATGCCGCCAGCAATCATCTTGGCGATAACGCCATCTATAAATTACTGCCCATCATTGCCGGCATCCGCGATCTTGAACCCAAACTCGGCGACCACGAATTTTTAGGACACGGCAAGATCACAGTTTCAGACATGCACGTCAAAACCCCGTCCATCAACGCCGTGCCCGATGAAGCCATCATCTTCATCGACCGCCGCATGACCTTTGGCGAAACCAAGGAAATGGTCAAGCGGCAGGTCGAGGATTTGATCCCCGCCGAATTCAAAGACACCGTCAAACTCGAAGAACTTTTCTATGACGAGCCTTCCTACACGGGCTTCGTCTTTCCTGTGGATAAATACTTCCCAGCCTGGGCATTGGATGAAGATCACGCGCTCGTTCAAGCGGGACAGTTGGCACGAAAAACTATCGGCCTTTCCGAAGCCCCCAGCAGCAAGTGGAACTTCTCCACGAACGGAATTTACTGGGCTGGCAAAGCAGGCATCCCGTCTATTGGTTTTGGCCCCGGCGACGAAGAGACCGCGCACACCGTCCGCGATTCTGTGTCACTTGAAGATATGGTCAAGGCCACAGAGTTTTACGCGATACTACCGAGCCTGATAATGGGCTAGTCTGCCAGTTGCGGCCAGAAGACTAGAGACTAGAGACTAGAAATTAGAGACTAGAAAACTACAAAACAAGGAGACTAATACTATGCAAACAAATTTTCGTGGACGTGATTTTATCGGCGATCTGGACTTCACAAAAGAGGAAGTCGAAACGGTTTTGGATGTAGCCTGGGACTTGAAACGCAAACGCGCATTGGGCGAGTCCCATGCTTTGCTGCGCGACAAGACCCTCGCCATGTTGTTCTTTTTCACCTCCACCCGCACACGCGGGTCGTTCGAATCGGGCATGGCACAGCTTGGCGGGCACGCCGCCTTCATTGACAGTGAGACCACCCAGATATCTCACGGCGATACCGCCAAGGAAATCGGTGAGATTTTTGGCCGCTATTTCGACGGCATCGCCATTCGTCAATGTGACTGGCAGTTCGGCAATCAATACATCAACGAAGTTGCCAAAGCCAGCCGCACCCCGATCCTGAACATGCAATGCGATGTCTATCATCCCTTCCAATGCCTGGCAGATTTGATGACCATTCAAGAGAAAAAAGGCCGCGACCTCAAAAAGAAGAAGGTGGTTGTCTCCTGGGCGTATGCCGCTTCCTACAGCAAGCCAATCTCGGTTCCCCAATCTCTGATCCTTCAGATGACCCGCTTTGGCTGTGACGTGGTGTTGGCTCATCCACCGGAGTTCAAACTTATGCCTGAGATCATGCAGCAGGCAAAGGACAACGCCAAAAAATACGGCGTCGGCTTTGACGTCACAGACAACATGGACGAAGCCTTCAAAGATGCGGATGTGGTCTATCCCAAATCCTGGGGCCCCATGATGACAACCACTGGCAAGGATGAAGGCAAAGCCCTCATCGAAAAATACAAATCCTGGATCACCGACGAACGCCGCATGAAGCTGACCAAAGATGACTCGATCTATATGCACTGCCTCCCCGCAGACCGCGGACTCGAAGTCACCGACGGCGTGATCGACGGTCCGCACTCGGTTGTGTACGATGAAGCCGAAAACCGCCTGCACGCCCAGAAAGCGGTCATGGCATTGACGATGTCGTAGATAGTCTCTAGTCTCTGGTCTTGACCAGCCAACTAGCAGACTAGAGACTAGCGACTAATGACGAGGAGACTATATGACAAACACCAAACTTGCAGTCATCGCAATCGGCGGCAACTCACTGATCGTGGATGAAAAACACATCTCAGTGGAAAGCCAATATAAAGCCGCGAAGGAAACCGCCCTGCATATTGCCGATATGATCGAGCAGGGCTGGGAAGTGGCAATCGGCCACGGAAACGGCCCGCAGGTCGGCTTCATTCTCAGGCGTTCGGAAATTGCCGCGCGGGTGGAAGGGATGCACGAAGTCCCGCTGGAAGTCTGTGGCGCAGACAGCCAGGGCGCCATTGGCTATGCCCTTCAGCAGAACCTGCAAAATATCCTCTACCAGCGGGGGATTAAGAAAAAAGTAGTGACCGTCATCACCCAAACCCTTGTGGACAAAGCCGACCCTGCCTTCCAAAAACCAACCAAACCCATTGGCGGATTTATGAGCCAGGAAGAAGCGGAGCGCCGCCAGCGTGAGCAAGGCTGGAGCGTGGTGGAAGATGCCGGGCGCGGTTGGAGGCGGGTCGTCGCTTCGCCCCTGCCAAAGGAGATCGTCGAACTCGAAACCGTCCAAATCCTTCTCGAGAAGGGCATTATCACCATCACAGTGGGCGGCGGCGGTATTCCAGTGATTGACCCTGGCGATGGCAATTACGAAGGAATCGCGGCTGTAATTGACAAGGATTTTGCATCCTCGCTGCTGGCGCGTGAGATCAATGCAGACCTGTTCGTCATCTCCACGGCGGTTGAGAAGGTGGCCATTAACTTCGGCAAGCCCGAACAAAAATGGCTCAACACGATCACCCTTGCCGAAGCCAAAGCCTACCTTGCCGAAGGCGTCCATTTTGCCAAAGGCTCGATGGCTCCCAAGATTCAGGCGGTCATCTGGTATTTGGAAGCGATGCCGAATGGCAAGGCGCTCATCACCAATCCCGAAAATATCGGGCGCGCGCTCAAAGGCGAAACCGGCACATGGATTGTTCCATAAACGAATGAAAAATTGGATCAAGCGATTCAATGTCCTGAAATTTACAACACGCAGCGCCGTGTGGTTCATGCTGTTCATCGCCGCGCTGACGTATGGCCTGTTCTTCTGGCAGCGCGGTTTTTACTGGGATGAATTTCCCTGGGCCTGGATCTATTTCCGCCTGGGCCCGCAGGTTCTCACCAAAACATTTACCACCAGCCGTCCCTTTTGGGGCATGATCTACCAACTGACATTGCCAATCATTGGTCCCAATCCCTGGGTTTGGCAATTGCTGGCAATCGTTCTGCGCTGGGTGACCGCAATTTTATTGTGGGCAATTTTGCGCGCGTTGTGGCCGTCTCATGCGCGGCCCGCAGTTTGGGCGAGCTTGCTCTTCCTCGTTTACCCTGGCATGGGGCAGCATAACATCGCAATGATGTACAGCCATTTTTACATTGTGCTGTCCTGCTTTTTGCTCTCGCTTTACCTTTCCCTGCTGGCATTGCAAAACGAAAAACGCCGCGCGGTTTTATTTGCCGCATCGTATTTGCTTGCCGCAGTCAACCTGCTGACGATGGAATATTTTTATTTCCTCGAGTTCGCGCGCATCTTCCTCTTTTGGCAAATCCTGCCGGGCACAACCAAATCGCGCATCCAAAAATCCATCCTCAACTTTTTGCCATACTTTTTTATTTTTGCAGGCGTCACAATTTGGCGCATGTTCTTCTTTACCTTCCAAAACGCCAGTTACAAATACATCCTGCTGGATGCCCTGCGCGAAAATTTCCTTTCAGGCTTGTTGCTCCTGCTTGGAAATATCCTCCTGAGCTTCTGGCGGACTGTGTTTGAAGTCTGGATTTATCCCGCCGCAACCATCGGCACAACTGGACTGGGTCCGCTCACGCTTACCGTGATGCTGGTTCTGTTATTCTCGGTCATTTTTTTCGCTGGAATATTCCTGTTTAAATTCGATGCAAACGAAGGCGATGACCGCAATTTTGCAAAACAGGCTGGCTTCATTGGCTTGATCTTCTGGGGGCTTTCAGGCGGTTCGGTATGGATCATTGGCATTGTGCCGCAGCTTAATTTTTCGATTGACCGTTTCATGCTGCCCTTTATGCTGGGCGCAAGTCTGCTGCTCGCAAGCATGATCGCCTTGATAAAGAATCAACGTACGCAGATGATTCTTGTTGCCCTGTTGGTTGGGTTTGCCGCAAGCAGGCATTTCCGCCTCGATGATATCTACCGCCGCGATTGGGCAACCCAGCAGGATTTATTCTGGCAAATGACATGGCGTATCCCTGCGCTGGAAAAGGGAACGATCCTGCTTTCAAACGACCTGCCAGTTACCTATTTTTCGGATAACTCCTTAACAGGCCCTCTCAATTGGATATACAGCCCGCCCGGCGAAATGAACGTCATTTTATATTTTGCATCCATTCGCGTGGGTAAAACGTTGCCAAGCGTGGAACCCGGTCAGCCGCATGAGTTATATTACATCGGCCCAACTTTTTATGGAAACACATCCAACATTTTGGTGGTCGATTATGAGCCGCCGGGTTGTTTCCGCGTGATCGACCCTGAAGTGGAGGAGATAAACCGCCTTCTCCCGCCTGCGCTTAAGGATGTGGCGAAGTATTCCAATCAGCGTGTGATTCTGTTCGAGAAACAGAATCAGTTGCCAGGTCAGCTTTATGGAAGCGAGCCATCCCACAAGTGGTGTTATTATTTTGGGCAGGCCGAGTTGGCGCGTCAAAAAAAGGATTGGGAGCAGGTTGTCGAATTGGGTGAAATTGCTCTCGCGCTGGACGACCATCCCAATGACCCGCTGGAGCGCTTCGTTTTTATCGAGGGTTACGCTCATGTCGGAGATTGGGAAAAAGCGGTAGAATTGTCAACAACTTCATATAAGATTTCAAAAAATTATGTGGCACCGCTTCTTTGCAAATTATGGAGCCGCATCGAACGTGAGACTCAAAGTACCCCGGAGCAGGCCGCTGCGCTGGATAATGTACGAAGCAAGTTTGGATGTTCGCCTTAGATATGCACCGTGATTTTATTCACAAAAACAGTTGTAACGGGTACAATTGTTTAGACAACTTGAAAGGAGCTCAAAAGAAAAAATTGACCCAACAAGCCTCGTCTCAAAACACATATTTCATAAGGAGAAGAAGAAAATGAAAAAGAACATTATGCGCATCGTGTTTCTCGCAATGGCCCTCACGTTGGTTCTTGCCGCTTGCGGGGCGAAACCCGAAGAAGTGGGTGGTTTCCAGATCCCTGAAGTTGAAGAAGGGAAATTCAATATCGCCATGGTTTTGATCGGACCCCACGATGATGGCGGTTGGTCGCAGGCTCATTATGAAGGCTTGCTCTACGTTGAAGAGAATGTGCCCAATACCAATGTTGCTTATATTGAAAATGTGCCCGAAGGCGCTGATTCTGAGCAGATTTTCCGAAGCCTCGCGCGCAAAGGATTCGATTTGATCCTGGGCACATCCTTTGGTTACATGGACCCGATGGAAGTTGTAGCGGGTGAATTCCCTGATTCAATGTTCATCCATTTGACCGGCATCAAATCCAATTTCACAAATTTTGGAAACCTGATGGGCGCCATGGAAGATATGAAATATCTGGCGGGTATGCTGGCTGGCGCGCGCGCCAAGCAGGATGGCGAAACCAAACTCGGTTACATGGCCACCTTCCCGATCCCCGAAGAAATTCGTTTGGGAAATGCCATTGCTTTGGGCATGCGCAAGACCTGCCCTGAATGCACATTGGATGTCCGCTGGATCAACACCTGGCATGACCCCATCATCGAGAAGGAAGCCGCTGCCTCCTTGTTTGACGCTGGCGCGTACGTTGTCTTCACGGGCGCGGATACCCCGGCAGTTGCCGATGTTGCGCAGGAAAAAGGCAAGTATGGCGTAACCTATGACTGGTTCGGTTCCTGCAAAGTGGATGCCTGTCTTACCGCTCCTTACTGGCTGTGGGGTACTGAATATGCCCGTATTACAGAGGGTATCATCGCAGGCACCTACACTCCAGGGTACGATTACTTCGATGCGAATACCGGCGCGCTGGGTTTGTACGGTTTCATGGAAGGCCAGGAATTGACTCCGGGACTTAAGGATCTTGACCCTGAAGTGCTCGCAATGGTAAAAGACACCCTTGCCCAAATGCTCGCGGGTGAGTTCACCCGCTTTGAGGTATTCACCGGCCCGATCAATGACAACAAAGGCAATGTAGTGTTGCCTGCCGGCCAACACCTGGAGCAGGTTGATCTTGACGCCTTCCCCGAATTTGGTCTGCCGTGCAGTGTCGATGTCTGTATGAAGTGGTGGGCTGAAGGCATTACCGCCGAACTGCCTGAATAAAATTAATTTGATACGTGGGCTAGGACTCCTTTGGGGTCCTAGCCCTTTTTGTAAATCATAATTCTGGAGTCCATCAGCAAGATGATGGACAGGAGCAAGCCAGTGACCAAACAGCCCTCCTCAACAACTGAAATACCATTGATCGTCGAAATGCGCGGGATCGTCAAGCGTTTTCCCGGCGTGCTGGCAAATGACCACGTTAATTTTGAACTGAAGCGCGGCGAGATCCACGGCTTGCTCGGAGAGAATGGCGCGGGCAAAAGCACCCTGATGAATGTGCTGGCTGGGTTATACCGTCAGGAGGCGGGCACAATTTTGGTTAAGGGAGAGCCGAAGGTTTTCTCCTCGCCGCGAGACGCGATCAAGTCTGGTATCGGCATGGTGCATCAGCATTTTATGCTGGTGCCGTCACAGACTGTGACTGAAAATATTTTGCTCGGGCTGGATGAGCCGCGCTTCATCATGCGTTTACCTGACTATGATTCCAAGATCGCAGAGTTGGGAGAGCGTTTTGGGTTGAAGGTGGACCCGCGCGCAAAGATCTGGCAATTATCGGTGGGGGAGCAGCAGCGTGTTGAAATTCTTAAAATGCTTTATCGCGGTGTGGATGTGCTGATCATGGATGAGCCGACCGCAGTTCTTGCGCCGCAGGAGATCGAGGGTTTATTTACCACCCTGCGCGCCATGATCGCCCAGGGGAAATCGGTTATTTTTATCAGCCATAAATTACAGGAAGTCAGCGCCATTGCAGACCGTGTGAGTGTTTTGCGAAGGGGAGTTGCCACAGCTTCCGGCGTGGCCTCAAAAGGCGTTTCGCGTCAGGAATTGGCGCGTTTGATGGTGGGGCGGGATGTCATATTCGCGCTCGATAAAAAGCCCTGCCAGCCCGGGGATGTTGTTTTGGATGTTCGTGATATTCATGCTGAAAATGACAAGGGATTGCCCGCCCTGCGCGGACTTTCGCTTAACGTCCGCGCAGGCGAGATCGTGGGCGTGGCTGGTGTGGCGGGCAATGGCCAGAGCGAACTCTCACAGGTGATTTCTGGAATGCGTGAATGCAAGCAGGGACAGGTCTTGCTGGATGGGGATACTGTCAGCAACCATAGCACTTTATATGGCATTCAACACGGCATGGCCTATGTTCCTGAAGACCGCACCCATGTAGGCAGCGCCCCCAATTTGAGCATTACCGATAATGTCATTATGAAAAAATACCGCAAGCCGCCCATTTTGAAAAACGGTTTGCTCGATATGAAAGCGGCCACGAAACTTGCAAATGAACTTAAGCAGGCTTACGATATCGTTGTCCCCAATGTTTCCACGCCGGTGCGGCTGCTTTCTGGAGGAAATCTTCAACGGGTGATCCTGGCGCGTGAGATTTCAGGGTTGCCCTCTTTTATGGTTGCGGTTCAACCCACCCGCGGGCTGGATGTTGGCGCGATAGAGGGAGTCCACCATTTGCTGCTGACTCAGCGCGAGGCTGGCGCGGCGGTTCTGTTGATTTCTGAAGAGTTGGAAGAACTGCTTTCGTTAAGCGACCGCGTGTATGTGATTTACGAAGGAAAAATTATGGGGGAGGTGATAGTCGGGGGCAGGGAACAGGATGAGGCGTTGGTGGATACGATAGGTCAAATGATGACGGGCACTCCGCTCGATCAAATCCAAAAAGAAGGAGTCGCCGCCCATGGCTGAGTCAACCGTTGTAAATAAAAAGCGCGCGTCTTTCCGAATTCGCGTTGAACCGCGATTGAATGAACCGCCTGCGTGGTACCCAGCCGCAGTGTCGTTTGGCGCGCTGATCGTAGCCTTGATGCTGGGAGGCGTATTAATTTCATTTGCCGGCGGCGACCCCATCCGTTCCTATCAGCATATTGCCAAAGCATCGTTCGGCGACATTGGTGTGCTTTCAGACACCATCGTAAAAGCGACCCCGATCATCCTGGCGGCCCTGGCCTGTTCGGTTGCGTTCCGCATGAAGTTATGGAATATCGGCGCCGAGGGACAATTTATCATGGGCGCGTTCGGCGCGGGTGCGATTGTGCTTGCGCCCGTACTGCCCGCCGAGACCCCGCGCATTATATTTATTCCGGTCATGATGATGGCCGGCATGGCCGCAGGCGCTTTATGGGGATTCATCCCCGGCTATTTAAAAGCAAAATTCAACGTAAATGAGATCATCAGCACGTTGATGTTGAATTATGTGGCTGTGGCGTGGGTAAACTTTTGGATCTTTGGCGTATGGACGGAAGGTGGTTTCCAGATGTCTCCCAAATTTCCAGCCACTGCCAGCCTGCCGCGTTTGCTGGATTATGCCGAAGCGTTCCCGATTTTTCGCGGACTTACCACTCACCTGGGGCTGATCATTGGGGTCGTTGCCGCGGTCATTTTGTGGTTCATCATCTTTCGCAGCCGCTGGGGCTATGAAATTCGCCTGATCGGCGATAACCCACATGCGGCGCAGTATGCGGGAATTAATATCACGCAGAACGTTATCTGGGTGATGATGCTTTCGGGCGCGCTGGCAGGGTTGGGCGGCATGTCTGAGGTGACGGGCGTTATCCACCGCTTGCAGACGGCTCCGATTGCCGCCGGCTATGGTTTTACCGGCATCATCGTGGCCTGGCTGGCGAAATTAAATCCGCTGGTGATTATTGTGGCTTCGATATTGTTTGGGGCGTTGATCCTTGCAGGCCGGGAAATTCAACCTTCCGGTGTGCCCAAGATGATTCAGGGAATTATTCTGGTCTGTCTCATCGCCAGCGACTTTCTGCTGCGCTATCGCATCGTCGTTGAACGCGGGGAGGAATAAACCATGGACTTTACCATTATTCTACAGGCAGGCATCGCCAGCGGAACGGTTCTGCTGTTTGCAACTATTGGGGAATTATTTTCCGAGCGCGCGGGCGTTCTAAACCTTGGGGTGGAAGGTATGATGTTGATTGGAGCGATGAGCGCGTTTAGCGCCACCATTGCAACAGGTAATCCATGGCTTGGGGTGATGGTGGCTATGTTATTTGCAGGCCTCATCAGCCAGATCCATGCTTTCATTGTGATCACGCTGCAGGCTGACCAGGTTGTCAGCGGCCTCTCGCTCACTTTTTTGGGAGCAGGCATCAGTTTAGTGTTAGGCGAGGGCTTGAGCAAGGCTGGCACCGTTTCGCTCCTGCCTAATTTTTCGATCCCACTGCTTACCTTAATCCCGATCCTTGGAAAGATCTTTTTTACCAATCAAAGCGTACTCGTTTACGTTGGCTATTTGCTTGTTCCACTTTCCTGGTATTACATAAATCGCACGCGCCCGGGGCTGCATTTGCGCGCAGTGGGTGAGTATCCCTCCGCCGCGGATGCCTTGGGTATCAACGTTTTTCGTATGCGCTATTTCTACGTTTTTGTGGGCGGCATGTTGGCCGGGCTGGCGGGGGCAACCATTAGCCTTGCAGTTTCACCCGGCTGGTTCAGCGAACTGACCACCGGCGGGCAGGGTTGGATCGCCATCGGCTTGGTCATTTTCGCTCAATGGGACCCGATCCGCGCGGCGGTTGGCGCGTATGCTTTTGGTGCGCTTCGCCGCCTGATTCTGGATATTCAGGGACCGCTTCTTTTATTAGGTTTTAACAATCCTTTTTATTACAATCCCTACCTTGGATTTTTCCTGCAAATGCTGCCTTATCTTTTTACTGTTATAGTTTTGGTAATTGGCTCTCGCGAAGCCATGCGCAAACGCATCGGCGCGCCTGCCGCGTTGGGCAATCCCTATGTGCGCGGTGAACGCGGCAAATAAAACATAAAATAAATCCATCGGTTCGGTGGTCGCTGTTTGAGGATCAATCAGCGGCGTTGGGTTGCTTCGCGACTCATCGAAAAGTGCCGCCGTCCAAAAGAAGGAAGGACGCCACCTATGAACCTATGGCAAGAATATAAACGGCCTGCTTCCGTTTCAGAAGCGCTTCACGCCCTCACATCCGCGTCTGGTTCTGTCATGCCCATCGCAGGCGGAACAGATTTATTGCTCGACTTGAAACAAGGCCGCCACGCCCCTATCCACACATTAATTGATTTGACTTTCATCCCGGAGATGACCCTCCTCGAATTGAGAGGGGACGAACTCTTCATCGGAGCCGCCGTCCCGGTCAACCGCGTCGCACTCGACCCGCTAACTGGTGCGCACGCCCAGGCATTGACCGAAGCCTGCAACTTGATCGCAGGCCCGCAAGTCCGCAACACTGCTACGCTTGGGGGCAACGTAGCGCACGCCCTCCCCGCCGCAGACGGGACGATTGCCCTGACTGCCCTTGAAGCGCAAGCAGAAGTGGCTGGTATTTCTGGCACGCGACGCATGGCGTTCACATCCCTCTTCCTCGGCCCGGGTAAATCTGCACTCAATAAAAATGAAGAACTCATTGTTGGTTTTTATATTCCAATAAAACAGGCCCTAAAGGTTTCTGAAACCCTTAGGGTCTCCTCGTGTTTCAAGAGAATCATGCGCCCGCAGGGAGTGGCTTTGCCTATCTTGAATTGCGCCGTCTGGCTCGAGCGCGCAGGCGATATCGTCAATGACATTCACATCGCCGTCGGCCCCGGCGCAGCGACTCCCTTCCGCGCCACTGAAGCGGAAGATGCATTGCGTGGACAATCCTTTAACGAAGAAATTTTCAACCGCGCCCTCGCATTTCTGCTCGCGCAAGCCCAATTCCGCACCAGCGCCCGCCGTGCCAGCGCGGACTATCGCAAGCATATCGTTGGTGGTTTATTCAAGGATGTGCTGGATACTGCGTGGAAACGTGCAGCTTAGAACAGGAGTCCAACGACCTCCGTCGTTGGATGTCAAAAGTCTCCTGACTTTTGACTCCGCAATTGATAGAGGAAATTATGAACAATCAAATTACATTTACAGTTAACGGCAACAAACATACCCTCGAACCCATCGCGGGCGAGACTCTCTCCACCCTCCTTCGCGAGCGACTGCGCCTGACTGGCACAAAGATCGGATGCGAAGAAGCCGAGTGCGGCGCATGCACTGTCCTGGTGGATGGCGAGCCGATTATGTCGTGCGTCTATCCCGCCGGGCGCGCAGATGGGAAAACCATCGTCACCATCGAAGGATTGGCAAAAGAATTTACCGCCAAGAGCGCCAAGAACGCGAAGGAAAAAGAATTAAATCTTAGCGAGCTTGGCGGTTCAAAAGTTCTGCACCCGTTGCAGGAAGCCTTCGTTGAGCATGGCGCGGTGCAATGCGGATTTTGTATCCCTGGGCAGATCATGACCGCGTATGCTTTGCTCAAGCGCAACCCGAGTCCCAGTAGCGATGATATTCGTTTTGCATTGAAGGATACGCTCTGTCGCTGTGCAGGTTATCCAACAATTGAGAATGCCATTATTGCCGCAGCAGAATCTTTGCGCACGGGTGAACCTGTCAAGCCGCCGCACATTCCTGATTCGATTCACATTCACAACACCGTCGGTCATACACATACGCGTCCCGATGGAGTTGAAAAAGTTACGGGTGATGCAATTTATACCGACGACCTTGTCTTCGATGGCATGGTATATGCCAAAGCGCGCCGCGCGATGATTCCACATGGCATCTTGAAGACGCTCGATATTTCAAAAGCCAAAGCCCTGCCCGGTGTAGTGGCGGTTTTGACCGCCGAAGACATCCCTGGCGAACCCAATCATGGACTGGTCATTTACGATTGGCCGACAATTGTCGGTATCGGCGAACGCGTCAGATACGTGGGGGATACGATCGCGATCATAGCGGCGGAAACCCAACAGATC
>CAKKRM010000214.1 GCA_919902735.1 Anaerolineales bacterium
TCTTTGTGTTTGATCTCCATCGGCACGCCGTGATATTTCAAACTCGCGCGGATCGTCGCCTTCGGGTCGAGTTGCCCGCTCTTCATCCGTTTTTGCCGCAGTGCAATGCGCGTGCGCAGCATGGCAGCGAGTTTCTTCACTTCACGCTGCAAAAGTTTTTTGTCCGCATCTGAAAGTGCGTTGAACGGGCGGTTCATCAGGTTGTCGATATTGTCACCGCGCGGCTTCCCGCTCAAATTTTCGGCAATGCGTTCGCCCGCAAATTGATTGATCTGTTCCTGCATTCCTTGCATATTTTGCCGGATCATCTCGCGGATCTGCTCAATGCGCTCGCGGCTCATGCCCATTTGCGCGAGTTGTTCCATTAATTCCTTCATCGCTTTTTGCACTTCGGGGAACGCCATGGCGCGCATCATGCGCTGTGCCATCCAGTTTTGATAATCGAGATTCTCCGCCTGATTTAATCCGACTAATTGACCCAACGCCTCAAGCTCCGCACGGGACAACTGCTCGCCATTCATCAGCCTTTCCATCCGCTGACGGAGATTCTCCGCAAACTGACTCATCACCTCAGCCCACATCTGCGCTTCTTCGGGCGTCATCTCATCTGACGGATTTCCGCCCATCATCGGCGGCTGTCCCGACCCGAAGAAGAGGGGGAATAGCTTATCGAACGTTGGAATATCTTTCAAATCTTTAATGAGTGTTGCCCGCAATGACAAACGGAATTCCTCGCGGTCTTGAATCCCCATAATGTCAACTGCCGAAAACGCCTCGGCAGATTCTGCCAGAGATACGCGCACTCCGCTTGAACGCAACGCGGCAATTAACTGTAAGATACGGGATTCCATAATCTAGCTCCTATATCATTGCGAGGAGGGTGCTCTTCCGACGAAGCAATCTCCTCCTCATGCTGGGATTGCTTCGCAAAAACCGCTCGCAAAGACATTTACCGAAAACGCCTCGGCAGATTCTGTCAGAGATACGCGCACTCCGCTTGCGCGCAACGCTGCAATTAATTGTATTTATATACATTGTTTCGATGGGATACACAAACCCGTCTCTGCGAGGAGACGGGTTGAGTGGTGAGTTTATCTCGCCGTTGCTCTCGCCTTGATTTCTATTTTCACGGTTTTTTTGGGCTTGAAAGATACTTTTTTATGTTTGCTTTTTCGCTCTGCTTTTTTCAAATCTTCATACATGGCTTGCAGGTCAAAATTGAATTTTGACGCGTAAGCCTCACGATGTTTACGAACTTCCTCTACAATTTCATCGTTCCACATGGTTACACCTCAACCTGCTTTCGTCGACATTTCCTGCTTCACCCCAACAAATGCCGCTTCCTCCAATTCAATCCTTTCTTCAATAACGTGTGTCAACCATTCCTCCAAATTTTTAGTTCGGTGTAATTGAGCTAGAAATGTGGCGCGTGCCGCCAGATCCGCAGGGATGGATACCGAGGAAGATTTCGCCCTGTGAACACGCGCAGGTTTCTCCCACGCCGAATCAACATTCGCTTGCGCTGCAACGATTTGATCAATTTCTTTTTCAGTAAGTTTAGCTTTTTTGCTCATATCTGCCATCCTGTAATAATTCGAACAACATTCCCTAGTTTGAGTTGAAAGATAATTTTAAGCCTTCGTCCGCCGATGGTTTTGCCAATTAATTGAAACCGATCTTTGTAGGATTTGTTGCGTCGCACTTCAAAATCGGAGAAGAAACATTCGATGGCCTCATTGAATGTTATGGAATGCGCTTCCAGTTCATCGTTTTCAAAGTCATATTCAAAATCAGCAGGTGTAAAGCGACTCCAATTGGGCATGGAAAAATTATACTCCCTTAATCTTATGCTTAATTCCCTGAAAATCTCCCAAACTCATCGTTATTTCTCGGCTTTGGCCTTTGCTGTTGTGGGGGAGGAGCATTCAGCTGTCGCCTTGCTTTCTGCAAATCAGCTTCATGCTTAAGCAGCACCGAAAGCGTATCTTGCAATGTTTCCTTGTCCAAATTGGACGCGTTCAACGCCACGAGTGCATTCGCCCAGTCCAATGTTTCGCTGATGGATGGCGACTTGCGCATGTCCGCTTTGCGGAGCTTCTGCACAAATTCCACGGCCTGTTGTGCCAGTTTGGGATTTAGATCAGGGACTTTCAAGCGTACAACTGCCAACTCCTCCTGCAAAGATGGATAGTCAATGAACAAATACAAGCAACGCCTTTTCAACGCCTCGGACAACTCGCGCGTGTTGTTGGATGTCAGCACCACGAACGGCTTGTGCTTCGCGGTCAGCGTCCCCAACTCAGGCACGGACACTTGGAAGTCACTCAAGATTTCCAGCAGAAAGGCTTCAAACTCCGCATCCGCTCGGTCAATTTCATCAATCAATAAAACTGTTGGCTGTTCGCTCAAAATCGCCTTCAACAACGGACGTTGCAACAGGAAACGCGACGAGAAAAAGACATCTTCCTCTTTTGCCAGTTTATCCGCCGCCTCAGCGAGTGACTCCGCTTTGCCGAGTGTGTCATTCAATTTATCGCGCAGTAATTGCGTGTACAACAACTGTTTCGAATATTCCCACTCGTACAACGCCTTTGACTCATCCAACCCTTCATAACATTGCAAACGAATCAACTCGCGGCCTGTCGCGCCTGCTATCGCTTTGGCTAATTCTGTTTTGCCCACTCCAGCCGGCCCTTCGGCAAGAAGCGGTTTGCCCAACTTCTGGGCGAGATACACAATCGTTGTGATTTCGTCAGAAGCAATATATTTCTGTTTACTCAATTCAGTCTTGACCGTGGTCGTTGAATCAAAGAAGGTTGCCATATCTCTCCTATTTTACAATCCGAGGCTCCGATAAATTACCAGGTTCGCTTCCAGTTCTTTCTCAAGTGTAAACCTTTTTATAACCAGATCGCGCGCGTTTTTGCCAAGCTGCTCCCGTTTATCAGGGTTGCCTGATAAATCAAGAATTATTTTTGACAGCATATCTGCATCACTGACGTTGACTGCAATTCCATTCTTTCCGTCTTCCAAAATATCCAGCGCTCCGCCGACGGGCGTGGCAATGACGGCCTTGCCGCAAGCCATTGCCTCAAGCACGGCATTCGGCATCCCATCGCGCAGGGCTGGATGCACGAACACATCCATCAACGAATAATACGCGGGCAGGTCTTTGTGGGGGACTTGTCCGGTGACGATGATTTGCGAATTGGGATTTGCGCTTCGGAACTCGTCGAAAATTGATCTGTCGTCCCCGGGCCGAATCTCCCCGACAATGAGCAGGGTAATGGGCGTGGCACTATTCGCCTGCGCGTAGGCACGAAGGAGTGTTGCCATTCCCTTCTTTTCACGCAGTTCACCAACGAAACCAATGACATTGAAGGTTGAAGGTTGAAGGTTCAACATTTCTGCCAACATCTCATTTCGTTCCATTAGCTTGAAGCATTCTGTGTCAACTCCGTTGGGGATGAGATGAATTTCGCGGTCAATAAATGCTTTTGCTTTCTTCGCCAATTCGCTGGCATTGGTTGTGATTGCGCTGGCGTTTTGCAGGGCATACATCACATGCGAAAATTTGGATGGGTCGAATGCGGCACGTTCGATGTCATTCCCGCGGATGGATACCACGCTGGGGATGTTTAAATATTTGCCCGCGTATGCCGCAATGAACCCAGCCTGTGGAAGAAAATAGGCATGGATCAAATCGAACGGTTCGCGCTTGTGTTCTTCGACGATGAGTTCAAACCAATCCACGAGTGTATCGTCCACGCGCTTGTGTGCGCCGAAGCGCGTAACGTGGACTCTGCCCGGGTGGAGAGTCTGTTTTTCGGACGGAAGCAGATTGACGGTTGGAGCAAAGAGGCGAATGTCGTGTCCAGCCGAAGATAATAAATCGCCCAATCGTCCTGTTGAGATTGCGAGGCCGCCTATGTCTGGTGTATACTTTTCGGAAAGTAAGGCAATTTTCATATTTTATTTTTCGTCATTGCGAGGAGGGCGTTCGTCCCGACGACATCGTACCCGAATGGGTAAGCAATCTCCAACTTACTGATGGGGATTGCTTCGGGCAAAGAGCAAGAGCGCCCTTGCAATGACATAAGAGGTGATATGGCAGAAAAATGTGAAATGATTATTGGTTATCTGGTTCCGCATCCGTGTGAAAACCCTGCGTTGGGCGCTTGCATAAAATGCGGGCGCGGTTTTTGTGACGTGCATACGAATGCAACGAAAGAGGGCCGCGTGTGTCTTGCCTGCCAGCAGGGGCTTGAGATGCCCGTTGCCCTGCCGATTGCCGCTGCGTTGTTCACGCCAACCGACCTGGATACCTTTGGCCGCTCCAGCAGGTTCAATGATAACGATGCCGATGACAGCGGCGATATGTTTTCGGATTTGAGTTAACTCTGGAGTCAGGCGGCTTGCCGCCTGCGTGGAGCAAGCTCCACGAGTCCAGAATCAATACGGCCCGATCGTTTCCCAAATTTTTTTATTCTCTTCGATAAAATCGTCACAACGCTGACATGGCTTCAATGAAGGCGGGTGCATTTTTTGGCGCACAGCCTGATACGCCAACCCTTCCCAAATTTCCTTGAACGATTGTTTGCGAATATCACCCAGCGGGGGAATTT
>CAKKRM010000215.1 GCA_919902735.1 Anaerolineales bacterium
AAAAACTGCCTGCGCGTCTGCCCCAAAGAAGTGGACATGATCAAGATCATGCCCGCCGCGCGCGAGGAAGCCATTTTGCAAGGCAAGTTTGTTCCGCCAGAATTGCAACAGGCTTTTGAAAATACCGCCAAATCTGGTAATCCGCTCGGACAGCCGCAACGCAAGCGAGACGCGTGGATTAAAGACGCGGGCGTGGAAATTCCAATCATCAAAGATTTGGGTCGTCCAGTGGATGTGCTTTGGTATGTCGGCTCGTATCCTTCCTATCATCCACGCGGCATTGACGCGGCATCTGCGGCGGCGCGCATCTTCTCTGCGCTGGGAATTGATTTTGCGATTCTGGGAAAAGAAGAAAAAGACGACGCCGACTCTCAGCGGCTCGCTGGTGAAAAAGGTCTCTTTGAAATGATGGCGGAAAGCAACATCGCCACTTTCAATAGTTACGAGTGGAAAGAGATGGTCGTCACAGGTCCGCATGAATTGAACGCCTTCAAGAACGTCTATCCCAAGTACGGCTTTGACCGTCCCGTGCTTCATTACACAACTTTCCTTGCCCGCTACCTTGACCAACTCAAGCCGTTGCTCAAACATGAAGTCAACGTCAAAGTGACGTATCACGACCCATGTTATCTCGGACGTCACAACGGCGAATACGAAGCCCCGCGCAAATTATTGGAAGCCATCCCTGGCGTGGAACTGGTCGAGATGGGACGCAACCGCGAAAACGGATATTGCTGTGGCGGCGGTGGCGGCGGCATGTGGATGGACTCGTTCACAGCCAAGCACACCACCATGCGCCTCTCCGAAAAACGCGCGATGGAAGCCGCGTCCACGGGCGCGAATGTGCTGGCAGTTGCCTGTCCATTTGAAGTTTCGCGCTTCGCAGACGCGGTCAAATCTACAGGCAATGAGCATGTGACTGTGAACGATATTTTGGAGTTGCTGGATAAGTCGATGAGGGGAGAGCAGTGAATAGTAATCAGTAATCAGTGAACAGTCCGTGTTGCGTGTTCGGTTTTTCACTTCACGCAACACGAAACACGCAACACGAAATAGGAGATTTTCTGAATGAACATTGTTGTCGCCATAAAACACATCCCCAGCATCGCGGATGATCTGCCCGTCAAAGGCAATAACGTAGACTTTGACTCAGTGGATTTCGTGCTCAATGAATTCGATGAGCAGTCCATCGAGCAGGCGGTGCTGGTGAAGGAAGCCGTCGGTGGGACGGTGACCGTCGTTGGGGTGGACATGATCGGGGAACTGGATGGCGTTCTTCATCTCGCGTTAGCAAAAGGCGCGGATAAGGCTGTCAAGATCACAGGGGATGACCCAGCCGCAGATTCACACATGCAAGCAAAATGGCTGGCAGAAGCAATCAAAGGCATGTCGCCAAATATTGTCTTCGCGGGCGTGCAGGCTTCGAACGATCTTGATGGTCAGATCGGACCGATGATCGCGGCGTATCTCGATATGCCGTACATTGGCGGAGTCAGTTCCGTGGAAGTGGCGGGCGATGTGGCAACAATCAACAAGGAATTTGCAGGCGGGGTTGGCGCGAAGTATGCTGTCAGTTTGCCGATGGTGGTGGGCGTGCAAGCCGCATCCAAACCGCCGCGCTACGCTCCTGTGAGCAAAGTGAGACAAGTCGCGCAAACAGCGACAATTGAAAAAGTCGCGCCTTCTGGGGATGCGAGTTCTGGATTAACAATGAAAAAGATGGCTCCACCTGTTGTGACAGGTCACGCTGAGATGATCGAAGGCTCATCAAAGGAAGTTGCGGCGAAGATCGTGGAGTTGTTGAAGAGCAAAGGTCTTGCATAACTCGTCATTGCGAGCCGCCGCTCTTGTATTTTGGCGGCGAAGCAATCCCCACTTTGTCAGAGATTGCTTCGGGCAAAGAGCAAGTGCGCCCTCGCAATGACGGAATCTAAGGAGATAAACATGAGCAACGATATATTTGTAATCACCGAACACATGGACGGAAAATTTTCCGATGTGTCGTTTGAAATGGTTGGAAAAGCCAAAGAGTTGGCACCCGCTTTGGGAGGGCAATCAGTTGCGGTCGTAGTCGGAAGCGGAGTGACGGCGAATGTGTTCGCTTCTGATTTAACGATCCACGTGGATGATGCGGCATTGAGTCAATTCAATCCCGAAGCGTATGGGAAAGTGATCGAAGCGTTGGTCAAGGAAAAATCTCCGCGGCTGGTGATGTTCGGCTGGACAGCCACAGGCATGGATTTAGCCGCATGGCTTTCAGCGCGACTTGGTGTGCCATGCGCGGCGTATGTGAAAAACATCGGCGCGGATTTAACGATGAGTTGCCAGGCATATGGCGGCAAGATGAGCGCGGACGTTTCGCCCGAAGGCGATATGGCGATTGCAGCTTGCCTTGCGGGATCGTTTGCTGTGGAAGCGGGACAAGGCTCAACTGCCGCGACGACGATGGCTTCGCCCGTGTCGTTGGATGGATTGAAAATAAAATTTATCGAAGCGATCAAACCCGCAGGTGGCGACGTGGACATCACCGCGCAGACAAAACTTGTATCCATTGGGCGCGGCATTGGCAGCAAAGACAATGTGGAACTCGCTGAAGAGTTGGCGCAAAAACTTGGGGCAACGGTTTCGTCATCGCGTCCCGTTGTAGACGCGGGCTGGCTGCCGCGCACTCGTCAGGTTGGCAAATCTGGTTTGAAGGTCAAGCCGAAGTTGTATCTCATGCTCGGTATCTCTGGCGCGCCTGAACATC
>CAKKRM010000216.1 GCA_919902735.1 Anaerolineales bacterium
GTTAAAACGACGCCTTGAATTCAGAACCACGTCAAGCGACTTTGCAACAACCATACTACTCCCCCATCGGCGCACGGATATTCTAATCTGCTTCGCACCTGACTTGATGGGGCGAATCTTTCAGGCAGATTCGGCGGCTTGAGCAGATTCAGCTGTCGGCGGGGAGGGAGGCGCGCGGCATTTTCTCCGTTAACGATGAATGACATTCTCCCTGGAATTCGTTACATTGATTGGGCCTTCTTTTTTCCAAACATTATTATAAAAGGTGGCTATGCTATAACTTCCGCTCGCAACTGTCAAAGACAGGTTTCCTTTTTCATCCGTCACGCCTTCGGCGACATATTCACCTGCGGCATTATAGATCACCACTCGTATCCCTTCTGCTGATTTTTTCCCGCTGCCTTTTTCATTGATGACCACTTTGATTCTCATGGTTATTAATTCTCTGGCAGGCGTGGGTTCGGGGGTCAGTCGAGGGATGCTGGGCGGGCGGGTGGGCTCAGGCTCCGATAATGTTGCGGTGGCAGTGGGGATCATCGAAGGGGTCATGGATACTTGCAATGTGGGGGTGGCGGTACCCGAAACAACGGTTTCAGTTTCGATGGCCTGGCAACCCTCATTGCCCAACGCGGCGCATACTTTTATAAACCCTCCCTGAACCGACCCGCCCACAAGAACCAGCCCAAAGATCGTGAGCACGCCAATGATGGCGATCAATATTGCATATTCCGCCAGACCCTGGCCTTTTTCTTTGGGCAGGCGATGGGAAGAATCGAAATGTGATCTGTTCATATCATTTATCCTTTGTGATTATTTAATGACATTGAAGTTCCAAGCCAGCTTGAGGGGTTTCGTCTGTGGTGGGAAGGGATTCGTAGGTATGTATCCATTCATCTTTCGCTGTTTGACTGACGTTTTGAAAATAATAATTCGCTGTCTGGCAATCACCTGAGTAGTAGATTGCCCAGCCCAGCGCGTTCAACGCCTGCCCGTTATTTGGGTTCAAATTCAACCACTGGTTGAAGGCATCCAGGGCGGCGGCGGCGTTTCCCTGACGCAGTGAAACCCAGCCCGATAAAGCAAGGTAATCTGGCTGAAAGGGAAGCGGCACATTGGACTGAAAGGTTGTTAGCTGATCGCGCGCGGCTGAATAATCCTCAAGCAGGTAGAAGGTTTTTGCCAGCGCGAGGGTTACATCCCTTCGGGTTGGGAAGGCGATCAAGGCTTTTTGTAAATCGTCGCGCGCGAATTCATAACTTCCCGCCTGCATCTTGGCAAGCCCGCGGGCATACGCGACGGAACCTGGGTCGAAACCCAATTCCCCTGCCTGATTAAAATTTTCAATTGCAAGGCTGGCATCCCCGCGCTGGGCAAGGATGCGGCCCAAATAATACAGGGTGGTCGCGTTTTGCGGGTTGTACACCCAGGCTTCGTTGAGATATTCGTAGGCAAGCTCATAATTACCGAGGCGATATTCGGCAAGCCCCAGATATTCGTACGCGCCGGCATAGCGGGGCGCGAAACCAATGAAGCGACTGAGGTGCGAAATTGCGTTTTCATAATCACGTAACCGATACGCGGACAGCCCGGCGCCATAGAGGCTGAGCGTTTGATCTGGATTTAATGAAAGCGCATTCTCGAAATGTTTCAGCGCATCGGCATCACGGGTGAGTTGATACTCGGCCCACCCAAGCTTTTCATACGCTTCGGGGTTTTGCGGGCCGAACCGTACGGCTTGTTGATAATATTCAACCGCGGCGGCATGGTTTCCTTCCGCCGTCGAACGGTCCCCGGCTGTGATGTAATAATCACTTGAAAAGCGTTGAATGACAAAGAAGCCGTATAACCCCAAAGCCAATGCAACCGTCGCCACTGCCACAATAATATTCCGGGGCTGTAAAAGCCTGCGCAGGCGCTGGCGCGGGAATTCTGGATGTAAATCCACCTGGATCAATTCATCCACGGGCAAATTGCAATGAGGGCATATCGCTGAATGCGCTTCAATTGCCTTTCCACAATGCGGGCATTGCTCAGCCGGAGTTACAGCGCTGCTTTTTTCAGCGGAATTTTCTCCGAAATCGTCAGGTTGAAAATTCACCATGGGTTTATCCTTGTTGATGTTGATTTACAAAATAATTAAATTCATTATACATATTTGGTTTTTCACTGCGTTAACGGTTTTGAAAGCAATGAAACAGCAATTAATCGCGGTGGGCGAAATAAATGGCGGGGTGATTCTCTTCAGGAACTCATCCGTCCATATAGCGGGCCTGAACGCTGCCTGATTGCTGAACTTTTGCATTGGGTAAATAAGCGCACGGTATAATAACCATCCCTACAACTTCCCCTGGCAATTAATGGGCGCCACCTCGAGAACCGTCAAACACAGCCGTTGAAGGCTCTGCTGGCGCATGGATTTTAAGACAGGAAAATTCATTCAACCGGGACTGACGCAACATGATAGATATACGAACCGTCATTAGTAGTTACATCACCACCAACCTTGTCTGCGCAAGGGTTATGGCGTATGTGAATATTCCCTTTTGAAGAGCGCCACATGCCAGCCTTGTATTTCACCCCTGCTTCCATCGGTTACCTGACTCAGTTCATCCTAAGTCTGGCGATTACTGGTTATCTCGTGCGGCGCTGTTTAAGCAAACGCGAAAACCAAAGTACACAGACGGCGCTGCTTACCTGCTTATTTGCTGCCTCCACACTGTTTATCGGGTTGTTATTATTGGATGCGGTACTGTTACCTGCGCCGCGCTTGTATATCGTCTATCTGGAAAATACCGTCCTGGGGGTCGTGCTTGTGCTTCTGCTTCAATTCGCCTATCGCTTTCCTTCGCTGTTTCCGCATCGCAAAAGGGAATCGTATGTGGCGCTGGGGTTGAGTCTGTTGTACACACTTTATGAAGCGCTATTCGCAGTATATCGTTTTTCTTTGTTGCTGGGGCAGGGCACGGTGGATTACCGCTTTCTGGAAGCCGATTATGCGCTGGCGGTATTGTTTGTGTGGGCGCCAGTGGTGTTTTTGCGCCAGACGATTTTCGCCGATGAACGCCCTGTTCACTGGCTTCGCAAGCTGTGGAAGCCGCAAGGGTTGGAAGCGCGCGGCGCGCACTCCTTTGCCCTTGTTTTCATCCTGCTTCTTGCCTTAAGCGTCATTAACATTTTGGAAGGGTTCTCCTTCATCCCCACTACCATCTTCAGCGCTTCCCTCTCTCTTGGGATTCTGGTGGCGATCTGGTTATTTGCCAGAGCCTATCTCAACTTCCTGCCGGAAAAGACTTCGTTCCTGGTCAAACTATCCGGCATCACATTGACCCTGCTCCTGGCTGTGTTAGGACTGGTTGGCTGGGCGGTGTCGCCTGCTTACGTTGCCGCTTTCCAGCCCGCAATCACCGATCACCAAACTTTGCGTTTTACGCCCAATGCGCTCGGCGGATACGATGTCATCTCGATTCCCTTTACTTTTGAAACAGATCTGGGAGACCGGTTGCCTGTGCCATCATCGCACACGGATATCCGCAGCCGGCCGGTGAATTTCACTTTTTCATTTTATGGAAAAACCTATTCAAAAATTTACGTAACCAGCGTGGGCGTTCTAAGCATGGGGCAACAGTTGCACCATGCCAATTTGCAATATGACTACAAAGCTTATCCGTGCATATTTCCACTGCTGGTGGATTTGAAACCAGAAAGCGGCGGAGGCATGTTTGCGCGTGTGGAGCCAGAGCGCCTGATTGTTACCTGGGATCACATGCAGGCTATTGACTATCCCAATTCCATATATACGTTTCAGACAGTTCTGTATCGGGATGGTAGTTTCGATATTACCTATAATGGCCTGCCCAACCCGCTCACATTTTCCCCGGATGCGCAGGCTTCGTCCAACCCATGGTTGAGAGGGGCGACCCCGGGGCTGACAGCGCCCGTTGAACAAGTGGACGATCTTTCACAGCCCATGCAAAGTAAATCACGGGGCGTCATTCAAGACTTCTACATGGATTTTCGTCATCATCTCCATGATTTTATTTCGCCGCTGGCATGGTTGATCGTTATCAGCAGTCTGTTTATCATTTTTGGATTGCCGTTTCTTATCAACTCCAATCTGGTCAAGCCGTTAAACGCCCTGCTCACTGGTATTGGGCAGATGGAAGGCGGCGACCTGACCGTGGAAATGCCCATCCAACATCACGATGAAATTGGCTCACTCACCTCTTCATTCAACGCGATGGCGGCGCAATTGCGCTTGTATGTGACAGAACTGGAACAGCGTGTGGCCGCACGCACGCAGGAATTACAAATTCTCAATACGCAGTTGAAAGCTGAAGCCCGCGAGCGCCAACAGGCAGAGGAAGCGCTGAAGGAAAGCAAACAAATCGCGGAGGATATGTTTGAATTCACTCCCGATGCGCTGCTGATGGTGGATGAGACCGGCCGAATCACGCGCGTCAATAAACAGACTCAAATCATGTTTGGATATGCCCGCGAAGAATTGCTGCGCCAGCAAATTGATATTCTCATTCCACTGCGTTTCCATTCCAAACATGCGCAGGAACAGACTGATTTTTTTGCGGAACCGCACATGCGCCCAATGGGCAGCCACCGGGAATTATTCGCCATGAAAAGGGACGGGCGCGAGTTCCCCGTGGATATTCTCTTAAGCCCCCTGCAATTGGGCGGCAGGACTTTTGTAACAGCCGTGGTGCGTGATATTACCGAGCGCAAACTGGCGGAAGAAGCGTTGAAGAGCAGTGAGGCGCGCTACCGCGCAGTGACTCAATCAGCCAGTGAGGCCATTATTTCATCCAACAGCCAGGGACATATTGTCGGGTGGAACGACAGCGCTGAAGTCATCTTCGGCTACTCTGAGGATGAAGCGCTGAATCAGCCGTTGACCTTCTTGATGCCATCCCGCTTTCACGAGGAGCACCATGCGGGCATGGCGCGCGTGAACAGCGGCGGAGAGAAACACATTATCGGCAAAACTGTCGAAGTACAAGGACAGCGTAAAGACGGCAGTGAGTTTCCGCTGGAAATGTCGCTGGCGGAATGGCAGGTGGATGACGCCCAGTTTTATACCGCCATTATCCGCGATATTACAGAGCGCAGGCAGGCGGAAAAAAAACTGCTCCAGATACAGAATCAGGTAATCGAGCAGCAGCGCACGATGGCAACTTTCGAGGAACGCGAGCGGGTGGCGCGCGAATTACACGATGGCATCGGGCAGACGCTTGGTTATGTCAATGTGCAAACCCAGGCCGTCCAAACGCTTTTGGAGAAAAATCAACTGGAAGCGGCGCGGAGAAATTTGGGGGAGATCGTTCAGGTGGCGCAGGATGCACACGCCAACCTGCGGCATACTATTTTAGGCTTGCGCGATTCGCTCCCGCCGCAACGGGATTTTTACCAGGCCTTGCAGGCGTATTTAAGTTCCTTTCATCAGGCATGGGGCATCGAAACCAACTTCAGCCCGCCGCAGGATGAATTACCCGTTTTGCCTGCGGCAGTGGAAGACCAACTGCTGCACATTGTCCAGGAGGCGTTGGTCAACATCCGCAAACATGCCGAAGCGCGGCGGGTGGAGGTTTTGATCAGCCTGCGGCCCGGCGAGATGACTTTGATTATCAGCGACGATGGGCGCGGCTTCGACCCGCAGCTTGCGCCCGGCGCTGAGAGGGAACACTTCGGGCTGAGTATCATGCGTGAGCGCGCCGAGCAGGTTGGGGGGCGGATGGAGATGCGATCTGTCATCGGACGCGGCACACAGGTCTTTGTCTATATTCCAACCGTCTCGACCCCTGCATCCGCTTCGCGTGAAAACCCAAAAGATATGTATAGTTTGCGCATCCTGCTGGTGGATGACCAGCCGCTCTTTTTGGATGGGATGCGAAACCTGTTGACGGCGCGCGGCTTGACGGTGATCGGCACGGCCGGCGATGGGCTGGAAGCCTGCGAGCAGGTAAAGGCGCTGCGCCCGGATGTGGTGTTGATGGATGTGCAAATGCCGAAGTGCGATGGGATCGAAGCGACGCGCCTGATCAAAACCGAATTTCCTGAAACCAAAGTGGTGCTCCTGACTGTTTCCGAAGATGAAGAACATCTTTTGGATGCCATCAAATACGGCGCTTCGAGTTACCTGTTGAAAAATCTGGATGCGAACCAGCTTTTTTCCACGCTGGAAGGGCTGGCGCGCGACGAGGTTCAGATCGCGCCCGAGCTTGCCTCCCGTTTACTGAAAGAGTTCAACCGCGCTGGAACAGTTTTACGGTCGGCCAGCGATGTGGATGAAACGATCCCCGCTGAGTTGACCGTGCGCCAGTGGGAGGTTTTGCGCCTGGTGGCGCGCGGTCTGACGTATAAGGAGGCGGGCCGTGAATTGAACGTGACTGAACAGGCCATCAAATATCACATGGCGCAAATTCTAGACCGCTTGCAAGTGAAGAACCGCGAGCAGGCGATTGCTTATTTGCGCCAGGTTCAGGAAACGCGCAAGAAGAAAGACCCCAAACCCAGAGGGGCAACCTACGGGTAGGCAATATCATTTTATTGTGACAGTTTTTTCAGAACACGCCGTTTTTACGGCGTGTTTGCATTTTCGTTGAATTACTATGCCTTTCCTATACCCGTTTTTATACCAGGGGATAGGGGCAACAGGGCGAAAGCTGTTTATGATGACGGCATCAATGTTCACGTTTGTTTCCATCACTCACTCGTGGAGGTACGTTTCATGCTGAAGTCCAATTCCGGCCGCTTGCTGTTGGGCGCTATTCTGGCGGCGTTTGTCGCTGCCGCGGTTTACGTTGACTACGATCAAACGCGTGCGCAGACCATCCGAATCGGCACGTCTGGAGAAGGAAGTTTGAGCTACAGCTTCGGGCAGGCGTTGTCGAAAATAGCTGCCCGGGAGAATCCGCGCATTCGGGTCGAGATCGTGGAAACCGATGGTTCGGCTGAAAACATGCAATGGCTGCACGAAGGCAAACTGGATTTAGCCATCGCTTCAAATGACACGCCTGCTGTGCCTGAGGCGCGGGTGGTGGCTTTTGTTTACCCATCCATTTTCCATCTGATCGTGCCGCTCGATTCGCCCATTCGGAGTGTGGTTGATCTTAAAGGCAAGCGGGTGGGAACGCCATCGGCGGGAGGCGGTTCGTACAACTCTTTCCTGACCCTGATCGAATACTACGATATAAAGCCCGAAGATTTCGCCTCCTTCCAGAATCTTTCTTCCTCCAAACTGCCAGACGCTTTTTTGCAGGGTGAATTGGATGCCATGTTCGGCAGTGATTCGATTGGCCTGGAACGGCAGGCGCAAGTCTTAAACAGCGGGAGCGCCCGCCTTGTTGTGTTGGATCAGGCAGAGGCGATGCGCCTGACCCTGCCCTACATCGAGGCTGTCACCATTCCAAAAGGCGCTTACAAAGCCAGCCCGCCCGTTCCCCCGCGGGACCTGCAAACGATCGGGATACAAACTTCACTTCTGGCGCACAGAGATTTGGATGCCAAAGTCGTTCAGGAAATCACGCGCCTGCTTTTTGACTATCGGCTGGAACTGGCAGAGGCCGCGCCGCAATTGGCTGATCTTAAGTCTCCCCTGGAGTCTGTCACTTTGAGTATGGCTGTGCATAAAGGCGCGCTGGCTTTTTACAACCGCGATCAACCAAGCTTCCTGCAACAAAATGCCGATTATGTGGCTTTGTTGATTACCTTTGCCACCATGGGCGCATCCGCTGTGCTGGCCATGCGCTCGAGACTTTCCAAAAAACAGAAGGGGCGGGCAGATCAATATACCCAGGAGATCGTAACTTTGATGGGGCAAGCCCAGAACATGCACGGGCAGGAACAACTGGAGGATGCGGAACATAAACTGTTTGCAATGTTCAAACAAGTTGTGGATGATCTGGATCAGGGACAGATGGCCGGCGAATCGGCTGAATCATTCATGCTTGCCTGGAATCAAGCAATTCAGGCCGTGCGGCATCGGCAACTCATCGCTGGCGGACAGTCTGGGCATATAAAAACTCAATAATTGGCTGTCAAAAAGGAAAACGGATTTGAATAAACTAATTTGCTTTATTTTACTTGTGGGATTGCTGCCCCTGGCGGCTTGCGCCCCTGACGGCAACGCGACGGTTTCCCCGGATGTTCCATCCGCGCAGGTGGAGCAACCCGCGAGCACAGCCATTGTCCCTCTCTCTGCGAGCGTAGCGCCAGCAACTACAGTCGCCGCCGAAACTTCAATTGCGCAACCCGCCCCGGCCACGTCTGATGCGCAATGTACCGACGCGGCAACCTTCGTTGCAGATGTGACCATCCCTGACGGAACGATTATGACTCCGGGGCAAGCCTTCACAAAAACGTGGCGCTTACAAAATAGCGGAACCTGCGCCTGGACGACATTCTACATGGTAGGGCTGGAAGAAGGTCCCGCCAACGCTTTCTGGACTGATTCCCTGCACCTGCTGACTGCCAGAATTGAGCCTGGGAAATTTGTGGATGTTTCCGCCAGCCTCACCGCGCCTGCCATCCCAGGCGATTACACAGCCTTTTACCAATTACGCAACGCGGCAGGCGTCTCCTTCTTGAACTTTACCACGGTGATCAAAGTACAGACTCAAGCCGCCGCCGTTTTCGGGGTCACAAATATTACCTACACGGTCTCCACCTGGAGCGATACGGTAAACGGTGCGCAATACACAAACTGCCCGCTGATTACTGCCGCCATCACTGCAAACGGCACGGGGACTGTCGAATATCGCTGGGTGGCTTTTTCCAGTCAGAATCCTTCCGCTGTCACAGACATATCGGGCGAAGGCTATTCCGGCTCTCTGACCTTTGACGCCGCGGGCGTAAAAACCATCTCACAGCGTTGGACTTATAGGGAATCCACTGGCGGTAAGGGCATGTTATTTGCAGGCGACTCAGGCGGCATGTATATAGAGATTCCCAACCATCAATCCTTTGGAGGAGTGTTCCTGCCGGTTTGCACCTCTCCATAAAGTAAGCGCGAAATACACCGCATAAAGAAAGGATGTGATTCACAAAACTGTAATTGTCATGTTCACTCAACAGAATCTGCTGTCCGTAAGACGCCGCGCAATTCCTGAAAATATTTCAATCCTCAACAGCCAAAGGCTGCGCGCGCAATGTCACTTCAAACTTGATACATAAGGAGATTTACGATGAAACAAAAAAGTTGGATGACCGCCCTGCTGCTCTCATTTTTTCTTGGCCCGCTGGGCATTGACCGCCTCTACCTTGGATATGGAAACTGGTGGCTCAAGCTGATCACCGCCGGCGGCTTTGGCATTTGGGCCCTCTATGATTTTGTAATGATTCTCTTGAACAAACTGCCCGACCGCAGTGGACAACCGCTCGCAAAGTAATGAAAGATGAAATCCCCCGCCGGGCGTCAATTTTTTCACGCCCGTCGGGGGGAAGGATATTCGCCCTAACCAGGTAAGCGAAACAAAGGAGTTTTCTATGGAAATTGACATTCAACACCGCCCTTCGTACTCTTTGGCAATTGTTAAATTGGCAGCCAGCGAACGCATCCGCGCGGATTCTGGATCCATGGTCAGTTATTCGGATGGGCTTGAAATCGAAACCAAAGCCGAAGGCGGTTTCCTCAAATCGTTGGGCCGCGCCGTGCTGGGAGGCGAGTCTTTCTTTCAGAATTTCTGGAAGGCTGGCCCAAATGGCGGCGAATTAACCCTGGCCCCCGACCTGCCCGGCGACATTATCCTGATCGAGATGAAAGGCGCGCCGATGCTGGTGCAGTCGGG
>CAKKRM010000217.1 GCA_919902735.1 Anaerolineales bacterium
AGGAGCCGCATTGGGATTGGTCGGTGGAGAAGTTCTATCACCACTGGTTCCAAAGCGATTCGGAGATGCTGGGTTTGATCCGCGAGTTGGGTCTGGAAGACAAAGTACGCTTCCCCCGCCCGCTGACGGTGATGTTGTACAAAAACAAATGGTATCCTTTCGACTCGATCCTCAATGCGCTGCGTTTTCCAGGGCTTGGGTTTGGGATCAACAAAATTAGATTCGGCTTCGTTGGGTTGTTTCTGCGCCTCACAAATAACTGGCGCGCGCTGGAAAAAGTCACTGCCGATGCGTGGATGATGAAATGGGCGGGCAGGCAAGTCTACGAGCAGATGTGGAAGCCGCTGTTGATCGGGAAGTTTGGTCCGTTTTATAAAAACGTCAACATGGCGTGGATGTGGGCGCGCATCAAAGCGCGCACGACTCGTCTTGGCACGTTCGAGGGTGGCTTTCAGAAGTTTGCCGATTTATTTGCGGAGAGATTGAGAGACCTGGGAGTGGAGATTCGGCTTGGGGTGAGTATCAAATCCATTAAGCGGGATCAAGCATCCGCAGGGTTGAGCGTGGATGGCGAATCCTTCGACAGGGTTCTGGTCACCACATCGCCAAATCTGATGGCGAAGTTATGTCCCGATCTGCCCGAAAATTATTTGAAGGGTTTGCTGGGGCTGAAGTCGATGGGCGCGGTGGTGATGACGCTGGCGCTGAAGCATTCGATTTCGAAGGATGGCTATTACTGGTTCAATGTGCCGAAGGATGAAGGCTATCCGTTTTTGGCGCTGGTGGAGCATACGAATTTTGTTTCGAGTGAAAATTTTGGCGGCGACCACATTGTGTACGCGGGCGATTATCTGGAATTGGGCCATGAATATTTTTCGATGAGCGCTGATGATTTGCTGGAAAGATTCATTCCCGCGTTTCAGAAATTCAATCCTGAATTTTCACGTGATTGGGTAAAGAAAATTTGGGTTCATAAAACCAATTACGCCCAGCCTGTGCCTTTGGTAAATCATTCAAAGAATATTCCTGAAATTCAAACGCCGATGGACGGCTTGTATTTTGCTTCGATGAGTCAGGTGTATCCGTGGGACCGCGGCACGAACTTCGCGGTGGAAATTGGCCGCAAAGCCGCGAGGATGATGAAATGATTCCGTCTCACGTTTTAACTCCCCTGATCCTGTCTGCTTTTGCCAGGGAGATTACCTGGCTGGAGGCCTCCTCCCGTCATGCTCTGGATGAGTTTATCGAAACTTTTTTTAACATCCGCGAACGCACACTGGAAAACCTCGAAGCGCTAACAAACGAACAGGTGGCGTTTTCGTCTCCTGCACATTCGATCTGGTCCATCAGCGAATCGGTGACGCACCTGATCCACACACAGGGTTTTTATCACAATAAACTGCTGGATATTTCAACGAGTCAGTTGCCCCATCTTGTGGAAGCCGCCCGTGGATTTGGCGAAGGCGCCAAACAAAATGTGCCGGTCAAAGACTTGCACGTCAGTTTGAATGCCGCCACGGAACGCATCCATACTGTGATCGACCAAACGCGCAGTTCGCATGAACCTGAGAAAACCGAGGTCAACTCTGCCTTCGGTATTTGCAATTACAAGACTTGGGTTCTGCTTATGCTGGCGCACGAAGTGGATCATTTACGCCAGATGGCGGCGATGAGAAGACTGGCGCGCACAAATACAAAATAAAAAAGAGACCCTTCATTCTCAGTAGTTCACGATTCTGGAGTCGATCAGCTCACCGTCCTGTGGATGCTGATCGGCATTTCAGGCAGCAAGCTGCCTCACTCCAGAGTCTTTCGTGAAGTACTGATTCTGGCAAATCAAAAGGGTGTGTTTTATTTCAGTTGAAACAAACGTCCCGAAGATTTAAAAAACGGCAAAATTCTTCGAGAAAACCTTCGGGACGTTTCATCCTTCAACTCATTTGAAACACACCCAAATCAAAAAGAGACCATCCATGCGGACGGTCTCTTTTTATCGTTCCAGAGAAA